>DASQJL010000066.1 GCA_035631035.1 Candidatus Binatia bacterium
ACGCGCTCTCGAGGACCTGGAGCGCGAGGACCCGGAGACGTTCCGGCGGCTGGAGCGCCGCGCGCTGGCGCAGGAACGGATCCGCCGTGCGCTTGGCGTCTCCGATCGCGCGCTCGCCCCGCGGCGCCCGCGCCGCTCGCCCGCGCGCGCCGCGATCTCCGCCGCGATGACCGCCCTGGGCGCCCTCCCCGCCATCGCGGGCGCGACGATCCATGCGCTGCCCGCGGCATTGACCGACCTGGCCACGCGGCGGATCGCCACGACATCGGCCCAGGTCGCCTTCGTGCGGATCGCCGCGGGCGCGATCTTCTTCGCCGCGGGGTACGTCGCTCTGGGGTGGGCCCTTCTCTTCCGGTGGGGCATGCGCCCCGAGATGGCGGCGGGTGTGCTCGCCGTCTCCGCGCTGCTCGGCGCCTGCGCGCTCGCCTACACGCCGCGCGCGCGCGCGTGGATGGAGCGGTGGCGCCTGGGATGGATCGCGCTCCGTCATCCCAGTCTTGTCCGCCGGGCGCACCGGGAGGAAGAATGGCTCGAGCGCCGGGTGGCGGCGCTCCTCGAATACGCCCTGGAGGTCGCCGATGTCGATCCTGCATACACGCCGGTTCTCGAGCTGGGCGCGCGGCCATCTCCTCTGCAGCGTTGACGAGGCGCCGGACCGCTTCGCGATCACGTTCGACGACGGACCCAATCCCAACGCCACCGATGCCGTCCTCGACGTGCTCGCCGGGCATGGCGCGCGCGCGACCTTCTTCATGCTGGGGGGGCACGTGCGCCGCCGCCCGGGCCTGGCCCGGCGAGTCGTCGAGGCCGGAAACGAGGCCGCCGTCCACGGCGACACGCACTGGCCGATGCCGCTGCTCCTGCCGGGCGCCATGCGGAAGCAGGTTCGCCGCTGCGCCTCCTCGATCGAGGACGCGACCGGGACCTCCCCCCGCTTCTACCGCCCCCCGTACGGGTTCATGACCCCCGGCCAGGCGCGCTTCATCCGGGGCCTGGGCTTGGAGCCGGTGCTGGGGGACGTCTATCCCGATGACCCGTACCGTCCCGGCGCCGGCCGCATCGCCGCTCGGGTGCTGCGCCGGCTTACGGGGGGCTCGATCCTGATCCTCCACGACGGCAGTCCCTTCGGCGGTGCCGACCGGAGCCAGACGATCGAGGCCCTGGGGGTCATTCTCGGGGAGATGGGGCGCCGGGGACTCCGGGGGGTGACGGTGGCGGATCTGGTCGGGGCCCCAAAAAATTTCTGAATCTCCGCTTTTTGGGCCTCCCCAGGTGCCCGGGGTTCCGGTCTATACTTGGTCCATGTCCGCCGCAACCCGGGTTCTGGCCGTGAGCGCGCTGGTGGTGGGTCTATGCCCGGCGCTGGCGTTCGCGTGCAAGGACGAGGCTACCGCCAAGGCCGAGGCCGCCGCCAAGACGGTCAAGGTCGAGGCGACCTGCAAGGTCACGAACGGCTGCACCGTCGTCAAGATCAAGACGTCCCGCGCGGACAAGATGGTGACCGCCGTCGTCGACGACACGAAGTGCACGCTCAAGATGATGAACACGCAGGGCGCGCACCATGCGTGGGAGCCGGGACACCTGATCGAGCCCGACTCGATGAAGCTCGGCCCAGGCGACGATCTCAATGCGCCGGACGCCGAGCAGTGGGTCCGCGTCTCCAGCAAGAGCGGCTCGGTTCAGCTCCACCGCGGCCCCTGGGAGAAAAAGACGGGGGGCCGCACCTGGATGAACGTGTACGGCCCCTACCGCGTCTTTCTGCAGTCGCAGCTTCCCTAACTCACATCACCAGCGTTCCCGTTCGCAGAAGATAGGCGAGCCGCGCCCGCTGCTCGGGTTGCAGCAGGGCGTGCAGACGCTCGATCGATTCCACGACCTTCCGCTGGACGCGATCGGCGCTCTTCGTTCGGAGCGCCGCGGCTTCGTCCGCCTTGGCGCGATCGAACGCATCGCCCTCGGAGGCTTCGGCCAGCAGGCTGACCGCCCGGCGGTCGTCCACTTCGGCCTGGGCGCGCTCGATCTTCAGCTGATCGAGAATCGCCGCGACCTGCTTCATCTGCGCGTCGTCCAGCTGTAGCTTCCACGCGAGGAAGCGCAGCGGACGGCGGACGCCGAGGCCGGGCGAATGTCCGAAGCCGGGGTAGTGGTGGTGGGAGAAGTCGGACCAGGGTTGGCTGGCGCCCCAGCGGGAACCGCAGTGGGCGCGCGCCGCATGAACGGCGGGACGGCACATAGGGATGTTCCTCCACGCGCCGGGGCCGTGCTCTCCGAAGTCGGGAGGGCTCCCGGCGGGTCGTCATGACGCGGGCACCATGCCTCGCGTCGGGAGAATCATAGCACGACGACTACCCGGCGGGCTCGCGCCTCCCGTCCCGCGCCCGCCGTTCCGCGTCGCTTCGCACCAGCCCCAGCACCTGCTGCCGGATGAGGAGAATCCCGGGCGACATCGTGGCCCAGTACTTCCGGAACCGCTTCCGCGCGCTCGCGTCGGTGGTGGCCACGCGCGTCTGGGTGCGGAAGAGTGAGCGCTCCTCGCCGGCGGGATCCACCTCCAGCGTCCAGACGATCTTGGCCCAGCCGGGCCGCT
Organism: Candidatus Binatia bacterium; assembly: GCA_035631035.1. Lineage (NCBI taxonomy): Bacteria > Candidatus Binatota > Binatia (SeqCode) > Binatia bacterium. The sequence goes on from DASQJL010000066.1 coordinate 2,588, forward strand.
GAAACGCCGCGAATCGCGCCGGCGGGAGCGGATGGAATTTCACGTTCGATTCCCACGGCCGCGTCACGGCGCCGAAGACCATGGCGCGCCCCGGCACCTCGGCCAGGAGGCCCCAGCCCATCCCCTGCACCTGATCCAGGAAGGGGCGGCGGGCCAGCTCGCGGCCCTCGCTGTGAAAGAGGATCCTTCGCGATTCGAAGACGGCGCGCACCAGGGGAGAGCGCTGGAGGTCGACCTCGCGCGCGGCGGCGTAGGTGACCGGCGCGGGCGCCTTCACCCCGATCTGGTGCCGTTCCGAGACGTCGTACTGCGGCAGGAAGCGATCCATCGATACGACGGCTCGAGGGGGAGGCGCCTGGGGTTTGACGCGCCCGAACCGGGTCCAGGCCGCGCCCACGTAGACGGCGTATCCCAGCGCGCCCGCGCCCGCCACAAGGACGAGCGCGAGGAGAACCCGGCGCAGGGCCCTCACGCGGCCCCCGCCAGCTTCTCGGCGCGGCGATTGCGATAGACCGAGGCGAATTCCGCGCCGATGAGGAGGATCGCCGAGCAGACGTAGACCCAGAGCATGAAGCCGAGGATGCCTCCCAGCGCTCCGAACAGGGAGGAGCGGCTCGCGATGACGGCGACGTACAGCCCGAACAGGTACTTCGAGACCTCGAACAGGAAGGTCGCGACGAGCGCGGCGGGGAGGACGTCGCGCATGCGGTGCGCCACGTTCGGCACGTACCAGTAGACGAAGAAGAACCCCGCGAAGCTGAGGAGCGCGGGCATGCTCCACTGCACGGTGGCCCAGACCAGGTCGGGTCCCGCCGGCAGCCCACCCGCCGGGATCTCCCGCTCGCCCAGGAGCACGTGCAGACCCGCCGTGCTCGCCGCGGAGACCACGAGGAGCGCCCAGATCCCGAGGCCGGTCATGAAGTCGCGCACCCGAACCCGCACGAACCCGCGCCGGGAGCTGACGCCCCATGCCCGATTCAAGCCCCACCGCGTGGCGCTGATCATCCCGAGCGCCGACCAGGCGAGCCCCAGGGCGCCCATGACGGAAATCCCCGCGCTGGCCTTTCGGATCGCCTCGACCGATTGAAGCAGGATCGTGCGGTTCTGGGTGGAACCGGCCGGCAAGAGCTCGAGCATGTGCCCGAGAAGGTGCGCCTGCTCGTGCGGATCGTGAATCGTCCAGCCGATCGAGAGAAGCAGGAGCGCGACCGAAGGCACCGCCGAGAAGAGCACGAAGAATGCGATGGAAGCCGCATTCCGGGCGCCCTCGTGCTCCTGGAAGCGGAGGAAGGTCCTTCGCAGATTTCGAGCGAGCAACATCATGGCCGGGGTGCCCTCGGGACCGTCACGCGCCGCCTAAACGATCAATCGTTGCGGCGGATGCTACCCTCGTATACCATATGACGTAATGGCAGTCTCCAGACGACCCCAGCGTAAGACCGTCGCCAAGCCCAAGGCGAAAAGGCGGATAGCGATCGCTGCGCCCGCCAAGAAGCCGCCGTCGATGCGCCGCGTGCGGATCATCCTTGCGGACGATTATCCGATGGACCGGGCCGGAATGGTTTCCATTCTGCGCTCCCAGCCCGATTTCGAGATCGTGGGCGAGGCCTCGTCGGTTCGCGAGGCGGGCGCCATGTGCCGCGAGATGAATCCCTCCGTGCTCATTCTCGCCATGCGGCTCCAGGCGACGGAGGGGCGCACCCCGATCGCTTCGGTGCATGCGGTGTCTCCCGAGACGCCGGTGCTCGCGATCGCCGAGCGCGCCGAAGGGCACTGCCTGGTGCTTAATCCTCCGGGTTCCAAGCGCACCGACACCGGGCAGCTTCCCACCACCTGCACCCAGGGCACGGACTGCCTGCAGCTCGCCGTGGCCGAGGGAGCGACCGGCACCATCCGCCGCAGCGCCACCCCCGACGAGCTCTTCCGGGCGGTGCGCACGGTGGCCTCGGGGAACGCCTGGTACGAGGCGGGCACCGCGACCGCGATCATGCGCCACGCCCTGGCCGGCAACGGCTCGGCGGGCAGCGCCCCCGCGCCCCTGTCGGGACGCGAGCTGGAAGTGGCCGAGCTGATCGCGGCCGGGCGCTCCAACAAGGAAATCGGCTCCATCCTCAACATCAGCGCGCCGACGGTGAAGAAGCACGTCGGCCGGATCCTCGAGAAGCTCGGTCTCCAAGACCGGCTCCAGGTGGGCCTGTACGTGGCCCGCAACCCGCTCGTTCTCCAACCTCTCGATTCGAAGCGGCGTTAAGCCGCTCCGTTGCTACCTAGGTACCACTCCGATTGCGCCTGCGAGCGCGTAGACTGGCGCGCGCGACACGACGATGATTGGTGTGGTCAGAGCAAACGTGGTGGTTTCCACAGGGAGGGTTCGATGAAACGACTCGGTACGACGCTCGCAGGAGCGGTGTGCGCCGGCGTGCTGGCACTGGGCTTCTGGGGAGTCGCGAGCGCTGAGGATGCCGCCGCGGCCGCTCCTGCCCCGCACCAGTATGTCGGGGCGAAGAAGTGCAAGATGTGCCACAACTCGGAGAAGGGTGGGGCGCAGTTCACCCACTGGACGGAATCGAAGCATTCCAAGGCGTTCGCGACCCTGGCGAGCGAAGACGCGAAGAAGATCGCCACCGCCAAGGGGATCGCCGATCCGCAGAAGGCGGCCGAGTGTCTCTCCTGCCACCAGACGGGCTACGGCGAGGCGGCCGATCACTTCGCGGCGACCTACGTGGCCGAGGACGGCGTGACCTGCGAGTCGTGCCATGGCGCCGGATCCGACTACATCAAGATGAAGACGATGTCGGGCATCCGGGACAAGTCGCTCAAGGCCGAGGAGTACGGCCTGGTGATGCCGACCCAGGAGCGCTGCGTCCAGTGCCATAACGAGAAGAGCCCGAGCTTCAAGGCCTTCGACTTCGCCGCCGACAGCACCAAGATCGCGCACGGGATTCCCGCGGGATACAAGCGTGGAGGCGGGACGGAAGAGGCGGCCCACTAACCTCGACCCCTGGCCAACCGTCATATGACGAGCGCGCGGCGCCCAAGGCAGCGTCCCTGGGCGCCGCGCTGTATCTGCTTCCCCGTCTCGGTCGCGCGCGCGGTCGCGCTCGCGCTGGTCGCGGGCCTCGCGGCCGTCGCGGCCCTCCTCGCCGGGATGCCGGCCGGCGCGGCAACCCCCGCCCGCATTCCCGACTCCGTGTGTATCGAGTGCCACACCGGAGCCAACCTCGATAGCGCCGTCGTCCGCGGGCGGAAGGTCAAGCTCGACATCGACCGGGCCGTACTCCAGCACTCGGCCCACGCCGGCGTCGCGTGCATCCAGTGCCACGCCGGGATCAACCCCGAAGAGCAGCCGCATCGCGCGCGCCCCGTGCCGGTCGACTGCAGCCGCTGCCACATGAACGCCGACTCCGTGCACGTCTTCCACGCGAAGACGACATTCGCGAAGGCGGCGGGGACCGTCGGATCCTGCCAGGGCTGCCACGGCGATCACGACGTTCCGAAGAAGGGCGCCGTCACGACGCCGGCCGGCGCGCGGTCGCTGGACGCCGCGTGTGCGCGCTGTCATCGGGAGGAAGTCGCGCACTTCGAGACCTCCGCGCATGGCCGCGCGGCCGCGCGCGGCGAGCGCTCGGCGCCGACCTGCCTCTCCTGCCACCGCCTCCCGGTCACCGCGGCCCGCGCGCGCGGTCAGCGCGACGCGCGTCTCAAGCTGGCGCAGGAACAGCTCTGCCTCCACTGCCACCTGGACGATCCCGCGGTGCGCGCGCGCGTCGGGCCACAGACGGGGTTCATCCGCGCCTACGAGACGAGCATCCACGGGCAGGAGCTCCGGCGGGGGAACGCGAAGGCGGCGACCTGCATCGACTGCCACGGCAGCCACGAGATGGCGCGCGGCTTCGATCCGTCCGCGAGGACGGAGAAGTTCCACATCCCGGACACCTGCGGCCGCTGCCATGACAAGATTGCGGAGGTCTACCGGACGAGCGTGCACGGCCAGGGGATCGCCAAGGGCAACCCCGACACGCCGGTCTGCACCGACTGCCACGGCGAGCACACGATCAAGAAGGCCGACGCGCCGGAGTCGCCGGTCGCGCCGGGGAACGTCTCGGCCGAGGTCTGCTCGCCCTGCCACTCGTCGGTGCGCCTCGCGACCAAGTACGGCATCAAGAGCGACCGCTTCCAGACCTTCTCCGATTCGTTCCACGGGCTCGCGATCCGTGGCGGGCAGGTTTCGGCGGCGAACTGCGCTTCCTGCCACGGCGCGCACGACATCCTTCCCTCGAGCGACCCGCGGAGCCGGATCAACCCCGCCCGGCTCACGGTCACCTGCGGCAAGTGCCACTCGGGCGCCACCGCGGCGTTCGCTCGAGGGAAGGTGCACCTGGAGGTCACGCGCTCGAAGGAGCCGCTCCTCTACTGGATCGGGCTCATCTACACGATCCTGATCGTCGGGGTCGTGGGCGGGATGCTCCTGCACAACCTGTTCGATTTCTTCCGCAAGGCGCAGCACAAGCTGCGCGTGCGGCGTGGGCTGGCGGCGGCACACGAGCCGGAGAGCCGCGCGCTCTACGTGCGCATGACCGGAAGCGAGCGGGCCCAGCACGCCACCCTGCTCGTGAGCTTCACCGTCCTCGTGCTGACCGGCTTCATGCTGCGCTATCCCGAATCCTGGCCGGTGGAGCAGCTGCGCCACATCTGGCACAACCTGTTCGAGGCCCGGGCGGTCATCCATCGCGTCGCCGGGGTGGCGATGGTCGCGGCCTCGCTCTTCCACCTGGGGTACCTGGCGTTCACGAAGCGCGGGCGGGAGTTCTTCCGCGACATGCTGCCGCGTCCGTCGGACCTGGGAGACGTGATCGGCGCCTTGCGCTATTATGCCGGCCTCACCCGTCAGCGTCCCAAGTTCGGCCGCTTCTCCTACGTCGAGAAGTCGGAGTACTGGGCGCTGGTGTGGGGCACGGTCGTGATGGCGGGGACGGGGGTGATCCTCTGGTTCCAGGACCCGTTCATCGCCCTCCTGACCAAGCTGGGCTGGGACGCGGCGCGCTCGATCCACTTCTACGAGGCGATCCTCGCGACGCTGGCGATCCTGGTCTGGCACATCTACTTCGTGATCTTCAACCCGGACGTCTACCCGATGAACCTGGCGTGGCTGAAGGGGACGATCACCGAAGAGGAGATGGAGGACGAGCACCCGCTCGAGCTGGAGAGGATCCGGCGCGAGCGTGAAGCGGACCCGGAGGTTCGACCGTGAGCGAAAAGGACGCCGGCCAGGAGCCCAACCCCGAACGTCGCGGCGCCCTCGTGTGGCTGGTCCGCGGATTTCTCGCCCTCTGGGCCCCCGCGGCGGCCGGCATGGCCGCCTCCTTCCTGAAAGCTCCGTCGCCCGAGAACCGGCCCGGCGAGAAGATCCTCCGCGGGGGACCGATGTCGTCGATCGCCGTGGGGGATGCCCGGCTGGTGCGTCACGGCACCGATCCGGTCTACGTGGTGCGCGTTTCCGAGGAGCAGGTCGTGGCCGTCTCGGCGATCTGCACCCATCTTCGATGCGTGGTCCGGTGGAACCGCGACACCGGCACGTTCCGCTGCCCCTGTCATGACGGCGCGTTCGATCGCGGCGGCAACGTGCTCTCCGGCCCGCCGAAGAAGCCGCTTCAGCAATTCTCCGCCGAGGTCCGGGCGGACGAGATCGTCATTCACACCTGAGCGGAGATCCTGTGCCAAGGAATCGCGGCGGCCTTCTCGGCTGGCTGGAAGCCCGTGTCAATCTGACGGAGATCGTTTCCTTCCTCACGGTGTTCGGTCTGCTCCCCGTGGAGCTGGACTCGAGGAAGCCGCTGAAGGAAGCGCTGCGCGAGGCGATGGCGCAGCCGCTCCCTTCGTACGCGCGCTGGCCCCAGGTGATCGGCGTCCTCTCCTTCATCCTGTTCGTGATCCTGGCGGTCACCGGGACGATGCTCGCGTTCTACTACCAGCCCACGGCGGACGTGGCCCATTCCTCGGTGACGCTGATCGCGCGCGACATCTCGTTCGGCAACCTGACGCATCAGGTCCATCACTGGGCGGCGGTGCTCTTCCTGATCCTCCTGGCGGCGCGGGTGATCCGCTTCTTCTTCGCGCGGCTCTACCACCAGGGGCGGGAAGTGGTCTGGGTCGTCGCCGTGCTCACCTTCGTGGCCGCGGCGATCGCCGACCTGACGGGGCGGCTGTTGCCCTGGGACGCGCGCGGGTACTGGACGACCGTGCGCGCGCGCGAGGTGACCGATGCGCTGCCGATCCTCGGTCCCTTCACTTCGTTCCTCGTGGGCGGTAGCGGTCTCGACTCGCTGGTGCTGACGCGCTACTACGTGCTGCACGTCGTGGTCTTCCCGCTGCTTCTGATCGGGCTCTTCTATCTCCACTTCTCGAGCGTGCGGCGGGTGGGGCTCTCGCGCAACGAGCCGTCCGGCTCGGGGGCGGCCCCGACCCCCGTCGGTCCGCGCGCGCTCCAGGTGGTGACCTACGACCTCATCCTGCTCATCATTCTCATGGTCGGGGCGCTGCTCACGTTCGCCGTGCTGGCGCCGTATCCCTTCGACGTCGCCGCCGATCCCTTCACGACGCCCCCCAACGCGCGCCCGCCGTGGTACCTCCTCGCGCCCCACGCCCTGTTGGAGGCGTTCCCGGCGTGGGTGCCGCGGCCGGTCCGGGGCATCCTGCCCGAGGCGGTGCTGCTGGCCGTGATCCTGGTCCCGATGATCGATCGCGGGACGGTCACCGACGAGCGGCGGCGGAAGCTGTTCCGGAATGTCGGCTACGCGGTGCTCGCCGTGTGGGTGCTCCTGACCTTGATCGGCTGGATGCTGGAGGTGCGGCGGTGAGCGCGGGGAAGGTCGTGCGGACGGGCGCGCGGATCGCGGTCGTGGTTGGGGCGGTCGCGTGGTGTTGCGCATGGGGCGGCGTGGCGTGGGGCGAGCCGACCGATTCCACGGCGGGGAAGGCTGCCGCGGGCGCGCCGGCGCCGGAGAAGGCCGCTGTGACAGCGCCGACCCAGGAGAAGGCGGCTCCGCCCGCACCGGCGCCCGCCAGGTCCGCCGCTTCCAAGCCGGCTCCCGCGAGTGCCATCCCGCGCGCCGCCGTGCCTCCCGCGGCCACCGCTGCCCGCGCAACGGCCGCCGACGCCGGCGTCGTCTTTCCGCCGACCCCGGTCTCTCACGAGGAGACGAACCCGCCCGCGCGTGCGGTTCCGCCGGGATCGAAAGCGGGCGTCACCTCCAAGATGTGCGGCGTCTGCCACTCCGAGGTCCGGGTCAAGTACGAGCAGGGGGTCCACAAGACTGAGGGGATCGCCTGCACCTCGTGCCACGGGGGCGATCCCGACGCGCTCACGGTGGAGGGAGCGCACAAGGGGAACTTCCGGGGCGTGCCCGCCCGACGCTCGATTCCCACGCTCTGCGCCTCGTGCCACGCCGACGTCGCGAAGATGCGCGTCTACAACCTTCCGTCGAACCAGTTCGAGCTGTACCAGACGTCGCAGCACGGA
>DASQJL010000067.1 GCA_035631035.1 Candidatus Binatia bacterium
AATTGGCACAACAACATACTCCAGAGTATGCTGGGACATAAGCTCGCCCCGGGGCGAGTTAATATAAAGATTAACTAGGCGGCACCGCCTGTGAGGCATCCTGGGGGCTGCTGGCGCAGTAGCTCAGGAACTGGCTGGCCAGTCTCGGTCCGGTGCCGGCGTCCTCGTGCTTGAAGAAGACATACGCTTCGCCCCACGGCTGTTCCTGCACCTTCTTCGCCCACTCCCGCACGTCGCTCTCTCCGTATTCGACCCGGCGAAGGCGCAGATAGCCCCAGTCCGCGGTCGCCACGAACGGCGGGTCGCCTTCTTCCCCGGTGTCGGCGACGCACCAGGCCTGGTTGCACTCGCGCAGCGCCGTGTAGACCTCGTCGTCGTACCAGGAGGCGTGACGGAACTCGAACGCAGCGCGCGCGCGGCCGAGCAGCGGGAGGAAGTCGCGGAGGCGCTGCACGTCCTTCTTCATGGTGGGCGGGAGCTGAACCAGGAAGGGGCCGAGCTTGGGACCCAGCGTGGCCGCGGTGCGAAGCAGGTACTCCACGGAGTCGGCCACGTCCCCGAGCCGCTTGTCGTGCGTGATCCGCTTGGAGGCCTTGAGCACGAAGGAGAAGTCGTCGGGCACCTCCGCGGCCCAGCCCTCCAGCGTCGAAAGATTGGGCATGCGGTAGAAGGTGTTGTTCACCTCGACCGTCGGGAAGTGTTCCGCGTAGTAGCGGAGGAAATTCTTGGCCGGGAGCTTTTCCGGATAGAAGAATCCCTTCCACTCCTTGTACGACCAGCCGCTGGTTCCCGCCCGGATCTTCATGGTCGCTCCTTCTCCAGCGTGTCCGCCCAGCGCGCGATCGCCTCGGCCAGGTCGTCCAACGTGTCGGTCAGGCTCCTCCCCGTCTTCTTCGGCACCTCGAACGAGTGGTCGGCGCCATCCATCACGTGCAGCGTCGCGCGCGGGAGCCGCGTCACGATCGGCTCGAGCAGCTCCAGGCTCGCCAGCTTGTCGCGCGTCCCCTGCAGGAAGAGCATCGGCGCGGCGACCCGCTCCAGGTGATCGGCGCGCTTGGTTCCCGGCTGGCCCACCGGATGGAGCGGAAAGCCGAAGAATACCAGCCCCTCCACGCCCTCCAGCGGCTCCTCGGCCGAGGCGAGCGACGTCATCCGTCCGCCCATCGACTTCCCGCCCGCAAGGAGCGGAAGGTCGCCGGTCGCCTGGCGGGCCATCGCGACGGCGGCGCGCACGGTGGCGAGGAGGACGGGCTGCGGGTCGGGGCGGCGGCTCCGCTTCTCCATGTAGGCGAACTGATAGCGGAACGTGGCGATTCCCTTCGCGCCGAGCGCTTCCGCGGCCGCCTCCATGAACCGATGGCGCATCCCGGCGCCGGCGCCGTGCGCGAAGACGTACAGCCGCCGCGCGTCGTCCGGCCGGTCGAGGATCGCCGAGACTTCGCCGGCGGAGCCGCTTGCCTGGAAGCGCAGCTCGGTCCGGGTCACGGCAGCTCGGTCCGGGTCACGACTTCATGCCCTTCTGGATCGCCGCGATCGCGGCGGCCATGTCCACGCCGGGGCCGAGCACCATCGTCATCGTGTCCTCCATCTCATGGAAGCGCTCCGGAATCGTCCGGATCGTGAACTTCGCCGGGTCGAGGCGCGGCGTCACCTCATCCCAGCGGAGCGGACAGGAGGCGGTCGCGCCGGGACGCGGCCGCACGGAGTAGGGGGACACGATCGTGTTGCCGCGGCCATTCTGTCCGAAGTCCACGTAGACCTTCCCGCTGCGGCCGCCGATCGCGCGCGTGACGGTGGAGATCTCGGGCAGCGCCTCCACCGTGAGCATCGCGAGCAGCCGCGCGAAGGTGCGCGACTCCTCGTGGGTGTAGCGCCGGCCCATCGGCACCAGCACGTGCAGTCCCGTCGCGCCCGAGGTCTTGATCGCCGAGGGCAGCTCCAGACGGTCCAGGATCGTCTTCAGCGCGCGCGCGACCTGGACCACGTGGACGAAGGGCGCCTCCTTCGGATCGAGGTCGAGCACCATCCAGTCGGGGTGTTCCAGCGAGCTCGCGCGCGCGCTCCAGACGTGGAGCGGAATCGTGCCCAGGTTCGCGACGTAGCGCAAGGACTCGAGATCGTCGATCACGAAGTAGCGAATGTCGCGCTCGCCGCCGCCGGCGGGCACGACCTGGGTGCGGACCCAGTCGGGCACATACACCGGCGCGTCCTTCTGGAAGAACGACTTCCCTTCGATCCCGTCGGGATAGCGGGTCAGCACGACGGGACGGTCGCGAAGATACGGAAGCAGGAGCGGCGCGACCGCCTCGTAGTAGGCGACGAGGTCCCCCTTGGTCGTGCCGTCGGGCCAGAACACCTTTTTGGGATTCGTGATGTGAACGACCTGCGCCGCCGCTGCCCGCGCCCCCGGGGTGAGCGGCTTACGCCGGGCGCCAGCTGCGGGCTTGGCGTCCGCCCCCGCGGGGGCTTCGGCCGCTTGCATCGCCTCTTCCGGAGTCGCCGCAGCGTCCCCGGGCAGGTCGCCGCCGCTGTTGCCCTTCGCGCGATCCTCGCGATGCACCTCCTCGGGCCGCTTATCGTCGCGCATGCCCATGAACGTGGGGTGGCGCAGCCCGCCGTCGCGGGTCCACTCGGTGAAGCGCACCTCGCAGACCAGTCTGGGCTCGACCCAGCGATGCCCGCGCCCGGTCGGAGTCCCCTCGTCGAAGGGCGACGTCTCGCGCGCGAGCGGGTCGAGGAGCTTCCGGATCGCGCCGATCTTCGCGTCGTCGAACCCGGTGCCGACCTTCGTCACGTAGACCAGCTTCGTTCCCTCGTACACGCCCACGTGCAGCGCGCCGAACCCCGACCGCTCCCCTTCGGTGAATCCCCCGATCACGAACTCCTGGCGCCGGTCGCACTTCACCTTCACCCAGTCGGGCGTGCGGCGTCCGGCGTACTTGCTCTCGAGCCGCTTTCCGACGATCCCTTCCAGCCCCATCTGCCCCGCGGCGGCGAAGAACGCCGCACCGTTTCCCACGATGTGCGCCGAGCGCTGCGCCGTGGCCAGCGGGGGGAGCACGCGCGAAAGCAGCTCCTGGCGCGCTCGCAGGGGCAGCCCGCGAAGGTCGTGCCCCAGCACCTCGAGGGCGTCGAAGAAGATCGCGCGCACGGGAACCTGGATCCGAGCCGCGGCGACGTCGCGTGGCTTGGTGAGCCCCATGCGCGCCTGGAGCCGCTGGAAACTGGGATGGCCCCGCTCGTCCTCGGCGATGATCTCGCCGTCCACCAGGAAGCGCGGCACGGCGAGCGCGGCGAGCGCCTCGCCGATCTCGGGATAGCGCTTCGTCACGTCCTCGCCGCTTCGCCCGATCAGGACGACGCGGTCCTGGTCGCGAAGCGCGCGCACCCGAACGCCGTCGTACTTGATCTCGAACGACCAGTCGTCACCGTTGGGCGGAGCCGATTCGGGCGTGGCCAGGGTCAGGGGCACTTCCTTGGGGTCGAGATCGGCGCGCGGGGCGTTCAGCGATTGGACCCGGTCGCGCAGCGCCTCGACCGTGCCCGTCACGTCCCGCATCTCCTCGACGGTGAGCCCCGAGATCACCGATTCCGGATAGCGGTCGATCGCCTCGTCCTTCGTGGCCGCATCGTCCGCCTTCTTCAAGAGCAGCCACTCCTTGTCCTTCTTCCCCATCCGCACCAGCGTCCACCGGCCGCGCAGCTTGAAGCCGAACAGCTCCAGCTCCAGCTTGCCGCGCTCGTACTGCTCCAGCGGATCCTCGGGCTTGAAGGAGCGGAACCAGCCGCGATCCCACACGATGACCGAGCCCGCGCCGTAATTGCCGGAGGGGATCACCCCCTCGAAATTGGCGTACTCCAGGGGATGGTCCTCGACGTGGACCGCGAGGCGCTTCTCTTCGACGTGGGTGGAGGGTCCCTTCGGGACGGCCCAGCTCTTGAGCGTCCCATCCAGCTCGAGGCGGAGGTCGTAGTGCATCGCGCGCGCCCAGTGCTTCTGGACCACGAAGCGCGGCCCCGGACCGGCGCCAGCGCCGGTCGCGGCGGGGCCGGTCGCGGGGGCGCCCTCCCCGAACGGCTCGGGGGTGCGTGCGGGGTCCCGCTTTTCGCGATATTTCTCGAGCTGGGAGCGGCCGGTCGGGCTCAAGGATCAGGCGCCTCGGGCTTTCGGATGGGGGCCTCTGCCAAGCACTTGCGGCTCAAGCACGCCCCCACTGGAACCGATGTTTCGACAGGGAGTTGAGTATAGCAGAGGCGAAATGTTAGCCTCGCTTAACCCCACGGAGGAGAACAGGCATGCCCCCACATTCCATCGGTTCGGGCACCTTGTCGTTCGGGCTGGTTTCGATCCCCGTCAAGATGTTCACGGCCGCCTCATCGGGCGGCGTGTCCTTCAACCAGCTCCATGAGAAGTGCGGCGGCCGGATCAAGCAGCAGCTCCAATGTCCCACGTGCAATGAGATCGTGGACCGCTCGGCCCTGGTCAAGGGCTACGAGTTCGCCAAGGACCAGTACGTCCGATTCACCGACGAGGAGCTGAAGCGCCTGGAAGCCGAAGCCTCGCCGACCATCGACATCGCCGAGTTCGTGCCGCTGGACCAGGTCGACCCGATCTACTTCGAGAAGTCGTACTACCTGGGTCCCGACAAGGGCGGCGACAAGGCCTACCGGCTGCTCTGCGAGGCCATGGAGCAGGCGGGGCAGGTCGCGCTGGCCAAGTACGTCATGCGCGGCAAGGAGAGCCTCGTTCTGATCCGCGCCAGCCAGGGCGGCCTGATGCTCCACGCCATGTACTTCGCCGACGAGATCCGCGACTTCGGCGAGATCGACAAGGGCAAGGAAGCGGCGATCAAGCCGGGCGAGCTGGCGCTGGCGCAGAAGCTGATCCAGGAGCTGTCGAATCCCGAGTTCAAGCCGGATACGTACCATGACGAGTATCGCGGCCGCGTCCTGGCCGTGGTCGAGTCCAAGGTCGAAGGCAAGGAGATCACCGCGGGCGCGCCGCAGGTCGCGCGGACGCAGGTCATCGATCTCATGGAGGCGCTGAAACAGAGCCTGGAATCGCGCGCGTCGAGCGAAGAGCCGGCCGCGAAGGCGAAGAAACCCGCGGCGGCCAAGGCCAAGCGCGCCGCAGCTCCGGTTAAGGAGAGCAAACGGGCCGCCCGTTGATGTAGATTAGGCCTCGAGGTTCGTTCGGAGAGCGGTTGGCGATAGGTGCGTCGTGAAAGGCGCGGTAGGGCGTCGTGAAGGGCGGTCGGGCATGGATGCGGTGACGACCTATTCCACGCGCGACGTGGCGCGGATTCTCCACGTCTCGGAGCCCCGGGTACGGACCTGGGCCCGCATGGGCGGCATCGTGCCCAAGCCGGGCGCAGAGGGCTCCCTCGAATTCACCTTCCAGGAGCTCCTGCTCCTTCGCACCACGCGCGGCCTGCTCGACGCCGGCGTCCCGGCGCGGCGCGTGAAGCGGATCTGGTCCACCCTGAAGCAGCAGCTCTCCGAGGACCTCCCCCTGTCCAGCATCCGCATCCTGGCCGACGGCGACCGCGCGATCGCGTGGGACGGCAAGGCGCCCTGGCAGCCCGATTCCGGCCAGTTCGTGCTCGATTTCGTGGCGGGCAACCTGACGGAAGGCGCCAGCGACGCGCCGCTGTTCGAGGTGCTTTCGGGCGAGGCCGAAGATGAGGCTCCTGCTGCAGAGACCGTTTCGCCCCAGGAAGCGCGCCGGGCTCCCGCGGTGATTTCCATCTTCCGCGATACCGCTTCGAAGCGCGCGACGCCGCGCGGAGAGGAAATGCCGGTCGAGTCCGCGGAGCATTGGTTCCAGATGGGCTCGGAGCTGGAGAGCGACTCGCCGCTCGAAGCGCGGCAGGCCTATCTCCAGGCGCTCGATGCCGATCCCAATTACGCCGACGCCCATCTCAATCTGGGGCGGCTGGACCATCGCGCGGGAGATCTCGCCGCGGCCGAGGCACGCTATCGCCGAGCGATCCAGTGCGACCCCGAGGACGCGACGTCGCACTTCAATCTCGGTGTCTTATTGGAAGATCGAAACTGCCCGCAGGCGGCCGCCGAGGAGTACGAGCAGGCGATCGCGCTGGATCCCGACCTCGCGGACGCCCACTACAATCTGGGATTGCTGCTGGAAAAGCTCGGTCAGCGCGCCGACGCCCTGCGCCACCTCATGGCCGCCCACCGCCTTTACGCGCTCTAGCGAGCAAGTTGACATAATCACTCGCCCCGGGGCGAGTTGCCCTATTCCGCCTAGCGCTCCACCTTCACCACCACCGCCGTCAGATCGTCCGACGGGCCGCGCGCTCCCTCGTATCCCTTCACCGCCTCGATCAGCGCGTTCAGCACGCCCTCGGCCGACCGCTCGCGATTCAGGTGCAGCACCGACTCGATGCGCGCGTCCCCGAACAGCTCGTCGTCCGATCCCTGGGCCTCGGTCACGCCGTCGGTGAACATCGCGAGCAGGTCGCCGGTCGCGAGGGTCACCTCGCCGAATTCGAACTTGGCCTCGGAGTCGATGCCCAGGATCACGCCGCCCCGCTCGAGGCGCTCCACCTCGCCCCCGGCGCGCAGGAGCATGGGCGCGGGGTGGCCCGCGTTCACGTACTCCAGGCGCATCGTGGCCGGATCGAGCGACGCGAGGAAGAAGGTCACGAACCGTCCGGGCTCGATGCTCTGCTCCAGCAGGCGGTTCACCCGGCCGGTCAACAGATGCGGCGCGGTCTCGACCGCCGCGCTCGAGACGAGCGCGGTCTTCACGCTGCTCATCAGTAACGCGGCCGCCACTCCCTTTCCCGCCACGTCGGCGATGCAGAACCCCATGTGCCCGTTCTCCAGCGAAATGAAGTCGTAATAGTCGCCGCCCACCTGCTGGCTCATGGCATTGGCGGCCGCGACGTCCAGCCGCGGCAAGGACGGCGGCCCGGGCGGCAAGAGGCGCGACTGGATCCGTCGCGCCAGCTCCAGCTCGCGGCGCATCTGCTCGCGCTCGACCACCGCGCGCTGCCCTTCCTGCAACCCCGCGGCCATCCGATTGAACGAATCGGCCAGCTCTCCCAGCTCGTCCTCGGACGGGACCTGCACGCGCGCCGAAAAGTCCCCTTCCCCGATCGCTGCCGCCGCCTGGCGCAGGCCCGCCGCGCCCCGCGTGATGAATCGCGCGACCCGTGAACCCACCACGAGGGAGACGATCTCCAGGGAGATGAAAATGATCGCGAAGACGATCAACGCGACACGCGCGGCGGTCGCGATCGGGCCGAGATCCATTCCGGAGTACTGGAACGACTCCCCCGGCGGGGAGTGGACCAGAAGCAGGGCGGCTCCGCGATGCCATCCGGCGCCCCTCCAGAGATAGCAGGGTGGCGTGGATCCGCCGTTCGACGTCTTGCGGATCTGGTTGAGCGACGTCGCGGACGCATAGGCTCCCCCGCCGACCAGGGACAGACCGCCGAGACTCGAGAGCGAGTCGAGCGCGACCGAGTCGGAGACCCCATCGGGCAACGGCTCGTCCGTACCGATCTCGACGATGCCTCCCGCCATGCGGAAGTGGCGCTGATTGCGCGGTTTCGGTCCCACGGCGACCTTGGTTTCTCCGGAGAACATGGTCGTCGACGTCATGAGGACCGCGTCGCATCCGAGATCCCGGGCCAGGCGGCTCACGCGCGTCGTATCGACGGGCTCATAGGTCTGGAGGGCAAGCGTGTCGCCGCCCCTCGGCCAGAGCGCCGTTTCCACCCACCAGAAGCGGCGGTTTCGATAGACCAGCCCACGCACCACGTCGCCCGAGTCGGCGACTGGCGCAGCCGCGGGACGGAAGAGCGAATCGGGATCGCCGAAGTCCGCGATCGTCCGCCATCCTTCGGGCCGGCGCTCCAAGGCCACCGCAGCCAGGCCGCGGTCCACGAGAACGGGGCGCTCGCGCTCGATCCGCGCGGCAAGCTCGGCTCCGCGGGTTGGGGCAACACCTTCCCGCGCGCGGCGGATCAGTCCGCGCCCCCCCGAGTTGGCCCCCAGCTGGCGCTCGATCACCGAGGCGCGGAGGCTGCCGGCATGGATCCATCCGGCGAGGGTCGCATACGTGAATGCCAGGAGTGCGGGGGTCACCGCGAAGATCCCGAACGCGACGAGCAGCTTGGTTCGGATCCGCGCGCGGCGGATCCATCGGTGGAGCAGCTCGCCCACCGAAAGCCGCGCGCTCAGGAAGACCCACGATACAGCCAGAGTGTAGAGGGCGCGGTCCAGGCGGATGAACGCGTTGTCGTCCGCCGCCGCGCCGGACCCGACGGCCACGACGATCGCGAGCGGCACGAAGGCGCCGAGGGCGAACAGCCGTAGCCAGCCGCTGGGCCGCGTCTCCATCCAGGGAGCCAGCGGGCGCCGGACGAAGAGCGCGAGCAGGATTGCCGCAATGAGGGCGCCGATCGCGGGCGCCCCACGACCTGTGGACCCCCATCCCGCCACGAAGACGAGCGCGCCCCACCCCAAGACTCGGAACCGCGCGCGTCCCCGGGGTCCGCTGTAGGCGAAGAGGAGTGCTACGAGCAGGGCCGATGCCGGAAGACGCGCGGCACGGGCCAGGGGAAAGGAGGGAACGGCGAGCGAAGCGAGAACGGCGACCGCGAAGGCGATGGCGCCCAGACGCAGCGCCCCCGCGGATGGAAGGCGAGCCTCGGGAAGGAGGCGCCCTCCCGCCGGGCCGGACTTCGGCGTCGTCACGGATTCGTGGAGCGATGCACGTGGACGAGCCTCCATCGCCCGTCGCGCCGCTGCCAGATCCTGGTCTCCTCGGCTCGTGAAGTGCCCGCCGCGCCCGCGTGGTCACGGGACTGCGTCAGGCGGACATACGTGACGGCCGCCGCGTCGGGGCCCAGCATCCGGACCTCCGGTTCGATCAAGGTGGTCTGGGCCGCCTCCGCGGGCCGCCGCTCGCGGAAGTAGAAGTGATGGAAGTCCAGTCCCGTGATCCGCTCTCCGCGCGCCTCCGGCTCGAAACAGGTCAGGGACGGGTCGCACATGCCGACGTAGGCGTCCCAGTCGCCGGAGGCGATCACGTCGAGGAGGCGGCGGCTCAGCTGGAGGAGCTCGTCCTCCGCGCGGGCGGCGTCATCGAGGGCCATGGGGGGAAGATAACACCGGAGCGCCGTTCCGGGCGACCACCGCCCGGCAGCGCTCGCAGAATTGGGAACCTTTCAGCTCGATCTGCTCGGCGTACGCCGAGGCGCCCATGACGCACCCGATGGAGCGGCAGTGCAGGAGTCCGAAGGTATGCCCCAGCTCGTGCACGGCCTCCTTGTGCAGCCGGTCGTAGAAGAGGCGCGGATCGGGAGGCAGCCCGTACGCCTCCTGGCGCAGCCGATGGCAGGAGACCACCGCGGCGCGCCCGCCCAGCTGCGCCTCGCCGAACACGTAGGTCAGAACGGGCGTGAAGAGATCCACGCTGGTCACCCCGATCACGCGCTCGGCCGGATCGGCCAGCGAATCCAGAAGAAGCGCCTTGAGAAAGAGGGCCGCGCGGTACTGGCCCCGCCCGGTGTCGAACGCGGCCTCGGGATCGAACCATGGATTCCGGTAGCGCACCGACGTGCGGAAATCCAGCTCGAGAGCCGCGCCTAGGCGGTGCAGCGTCTCGTCCCGCTCGGTGAAGTAGATCGGCACGACGTCGATACCGGGGCCGGGCATGGCGCCGCTACGGGCGAAGGCCGTACTTCTTGATCTTGTTGTACAGCGTGACCCGGTCGATGCCCAGGATCTCGGCCGACCGCGTCACGTTTCCTCCCGTCCGCTCGAGGATGGCGCGGACCTGGGCCTTCTCCACGTCGGCCAGGGAATCCCCCGCGGCCGGAACGGACTTCTCGTTGAGCCGCATCGGCAGATCCTCGGCCGTCACCAGCGGCCCGCGGCCCACGACCAGCGCGCGCTCCACCGCGTTCGCCAGCTCGCGCACGTTCCCCGGCCACTCGTAGCGGACCATGAGATCCATCGCCGCGGGGTCGAACCCGGTGAACGGCCGGTTCATATCCCTGGCGTACTTGCTCAGCAGATGCTGGGCCAGGAGCGGGATGTCCTGCCGACGCTCGCGCAGGGGCGGAAGGGAGATCGTGACCACGTTCAGGCGGAAGTAGAGGTCCTCGCGGAAGGTCCCCTCCTTCACCTGCTTCTCCAGATCCTGGTTCGTCGCGCAGATGACGCGGAAATCCACCCGCACCGGCTTCGTTCCGCCGAGCCGGGTGAACTCCTTGGTCTCGAGGACGCGGAGGAGGTTCACCTGCATCGGGAGGCTGATCGTCCCCACCTCGTCGAGGAAGAGGCTGCCGCCGTCGGCCATCTCCAGCTTCCCCTTGCGGCGGTACTGCGCCCCCGTGAAGGCGCCCTTCTCGTGGCCGAACAGCTCCGACTCCAGCAGCGACTCCGGGATGGCGCCGCAGTTCACCGGAACGATCGGAAAATAGCGCCGGCGGCTGTTCGCGTGGATCGTCTGCGCGATCAGCTCCTTCCCCGTGCCGCTCTCGCCGCGAATCAGCACGGTGGCGTCGGTCTGGGCGACCGAGGCCACCAGCTCCAGCACCTTCGACATCGGCCCGCTCGCGCCGATGATGGTCGTCGGCGTCGAGAGCTGGTCCACGTTGCGCCGGAGCTGCGCGTTCTCGCGCTGGAGCCGGCGCTTCTCCACCGCGCGCCGCACCAGGTGGCTGAGCTCGTCGGGGTCGATCGGCTTCGTGACGTAATCGAACGCCCCCTCCTTCAGCGCCTGCACCGCGGAGTCGACCGACGCGAACGCCGTGATCATGATGATCGGGAGATCCGGGTCCACCTCGCGGATCCGGCGCTGCAGCTCCAGGCCGTCCATGCCGGGCATCTTGATGTCGAGCAGCACCGCGTCCCAGTCCTGCTCGTCCAGGCGCTGCAGGGCCTCGTGTCCGTCCTGCGCGCTGCCCGTCTTGTAGCCGTCCTTCTCGAACCAGTGAACCAGGGAATCCCGCATCGAGAACTCATCGTCCACGATGAGGACGCTTCCCAGGTCCGGCAATACCTCCGCGGTCACGCCTTCACGCTCGCGCACGGCCATGGGTCAGACCTCGCTCAGCGCGGGTTGGTCCGCGCTCCGGGCTCCGTCGCCCGCGTGGTGGGCTCCCCGTCCGGAGGGCCGGCGCGGGAGGATCAGGTGGAACGTGGTTCCGCGCTGGACCTCGGACTCGACCTCGATCCTGCCGCCATGGCGCTGCACGATGCCGTGCACCACGGCGAGGCCGAGACCGACCCCCTCCTGCCGGTCCTTCGTGGAAAAGAAGGGTTCGAAAATGTGCTCCAGCGCGTCGGGCGGAATCCCCACCCCCGTGTCGGTCACCGACACACGCAGCTGTTCGGCGTCGCCGGTCACGGCGATCCGCAGCGTGCCCCCCTGCGGCATCGCCTCGACGGCGTTCACGAACAGCGCGACCAGCGCCTGATGGACCTGGTCCGCGTCGCAGACGAGCGCGTCGTCCCCCTCGAACGGGGGCGTCTCCACCCGAATCTGGGAGATCTCGAAATGGTGCCGGACCAGCATCAGGGCGCGCTCGAGGATGGGACGCAGGGCGTGCGGCCCCATCGGCGCGCCGCTCCGGCGCGCGAAAGTGAGCAGGCTGCGGACGATGACCCCGCAGCGGTCCGCCTCCTTCTGGATCAGGCCCAGATACCCGTCGGTCTCGCGGCGGACCGTTTCGTCGACACCGCTTTCCCGCAGCGTCCGCGACGTCAGCTTGGCGTAGTTCAGGATCCCCCCGAGCGGATTGTTCAGCTCGTGCGCCACCGTGGCGGCCAGGCGCCCCAGGGATGCCGTCTTGTCCATGTGGGCCACCTCGCGCTGGGCGCGCGTCAGCTCCTCGGTGCGCTCTTGAAGCCGCGTCTCGAGGCGGCCCGACCAGTCGGTCAGCTCGCGCCGCGCCAGGGCCAGCTCCCGCGTCATCTCGTTGAACGCGCGGGCCAGCTCCGCCATCTCCGTCCTTCCCTCGACCGGGATCTCCCCGCTCAGATCGCCGGAGGCCACCCGCCGCGCGCCGCGGATCAGCCGCTGCACCGGCCGGCGCACCATGCGCACGATGAAGAGGGCCGACACCAGTCCCGCCAGCAGGGACACCGCGACGGCGCCGACGATGGCGCGCCGCCGCGCGGCCGCGAGCCGGGCATCGGGCTCGGCGAGCGACATCCGCACGTCCAGCACGCCGAGGATGCTCTGCTGCGAGGGAGCGACGTGACAGCCGGCCCGCGCGCATTCGGCGCGGTTCTCGATGGCGTTGATCACGCCCATGACCCGGCCGCGATGGTTCTGGAAGATGCGGACGCGCGCGCGGTCGGGGACGGCGCGAAGCGGAGTCCCCTGCCGGTGGCAGGTGATGCAGGCCTCCGCGCGCAGGTCCGCCCCCCGGCCGATCTCGGTGGAGTCGGTGGAGAAGACGATCGAGCCGTTCTTGTCGTAGATGCGGATCCCCTGCACGTCGGGGGCCTGGGCGATCGCCTGGATCACCCGGTGCACCTCCTCCTTGCGGTTCACCAGCATCCCGTACTGCGTGGACTGCTCGAGGAGATCCCCGAACCGGACCGCTCCCTCGTAGAGAGCGCGCTCGTACTGGCGCGAGGCGAGGCGCACGCTGGCCCAGGTCTGGATGGCGAATGCCGCGAGGATGACAGCGATGAGGGAGAGGAATAGTCGGAGGCTCAGGGAGGAGGAGACGGCCTTCGCCCTTCGGATCCAGCGGGATCTCGTTTCCAGCGTGAACACGCTCACCCCCGCCGCTTCTGGCCTGTGAAACCATTCTACGTCCCGTGCGGACCCCGACAGTATGGGCCAAAGGTCTCACACCGCCGGGGACCCCCCGCACGGGCGCAAGTGGTTAGCGCAGCAGGGAATGGATCAGCCGGTGATACCGCTCCCTGCCGAGCGCGCGGCGCAGGTCGGGCACGCGCTGGCCCCCGTCCTGGGCCGTGGGACCGACGCCGGGATCGAGGTGCAGGTGAGCCATGGCCTCGCGGTGGAGCCGGCGCATCTGGCGGGCCGCCCGAAGCCGGCGCTCCGTCCCGCCGCACAGGCCGTGCTGCATGGCCAGTCCGCCGGGGGCCTCCACGTCCATCAGCCAGCCGGCGTCGTACGGTTCGTGGATCAGGAGCGCCGGCTCGCGCGAGAGCGCGGGATTGGCGCGCGCGATCTTTCCCGACACCGGTGCCCGAAGCGGGACGAGGTCGCCGTCGTCCATCACCCAGCAGGCGACCTTCCCCTGCTCCAGGTCTGACCCCGCCGCCGGGACGACGATCTCGGTCGCGTGATCGAGGAGCCGCGCCGTGGCGCCGTCGATCCCCCACCGGAGGCGCCCCGCTTCGGGCTCGGAGACCCAACCGTACACCGGGTGATAGGCGAGGCCGTCGCGGATCCCCCAATCCAGCGGCGGCCCCTCCGGCGCGGCGCCGGCGTTCAGAGCCGGCGCGGAGTGGACGCCATGGATCGCGGCGTCCAGGGGACAATGCTCACAATCGAAGTCGCGATCGCAGACGCGGTAGCTGAGGAGCCCCGCCAGCATCCAGACGCAGGGCTCGGCGTGATCGGGAAACACACGGTAGATTCCGGGGTCTTCGGTTCGCCGATCCATGTCGCACCTCGGCTCGAGGGAGCGCTCACCCGCGGGCGAGCAGCTCCCTGGCCAGCTTCTCCCATCCTTCTTCGTCCAGGGCCCGCGCGATGCCGGCCACCGGAACGCCGCCGTCCTGCAGCACCGCGCCCACGTCCGGGCTCATCCGCAGCCGGAGTGCCTCCTCGGCGCGGCCCAGCCATTCCCTCGCGCTCCGCCCCTGCATTAGCGAGGAGAGACCCGAGCTCCAGCGGGACGGCCGCACTTCGAGGAGCCAGCCCGCTCCGTACGGATCGCTCAGCAGCGCGGGGTCGCGGAGCGCCGCCTCGTTGCGCGCCACCACGCGGCCCGCGAGCGGCGCGGGCAGGTCGAACTGCCGGCCGCCCACGTTCAGGGCAAACCCCTGCTCCCCGCGCGAAAGGTGCGAGCCGACCGCGGGAAGCATGACCAGGGCGGGGCTTCCAAGCAGCTTCTGCGCGAAGTCGTCGAGACCGACGCGGAAGCGTCCCGGCCCCGCGGGCGCGGCCCAGGCGTGGCCCGCGTGGAAGGAGGCCCTCGCGGGCAGGTGGAACCAGCCGCTCAGGACCGGCTCCTCCGCAGTCTCGGCCCCGAGCGGCGCCGGCCGGTTCAGGTGGCGCCAGTAGCCCGGGAGCGACCCGAGGAAGGCGAGGCAGATCAGGTACTCGATACCCTTCGAAGCGAACGGATCATGCACGAGCGGTTCCATGGCTTCCTCCGCCTACACCGACGCCGGCAGCGCTTCGGGGACCTCGGCCGCGGGCTTTGGCTCGCGCACCCAGGCCGGCGAATCGCTCAGCACCGGCATCCGGACGATGACCCAGCGGAGCACCCAGATCTCCGCGAGAATGACCGCGAGCGTCACCACCACCTCGTAGGGCGTGGGGACGTAGCGGACCGGCTGCATCCACTGGAAGCCGATGATCGAGACGTTCAGCCGGTTCAGGACGATGCCGATCATCGTGAGCACGGCCGCCGCCTTGCACGCCGTCACGCTCTTCCAGCGCACGCCCTCGGTGAAGAGAGCCATGGGGATCAGGACGAACCCCACCACCTCGAGCAGGAACCAGTGCCCCATCGGCGTTCCCAGGAGCGCCAGCTTGTGCCCGTGCACCACGTCCAGCACCTTGAGGAACAGGTAGGCGTACATCACGACGGCGCAGATCTTCGACAGTGAGAGGACGATGCCGTCGTGCTCCGCGGCGTGCCGCTCGCTCATCCGCCAGAGGAACATCCGGCGGCTCAGCGTGCCTTCGAAGATCACGACCGAGAGGCCCGCGAAGACGCTGGAGACCAGGAAGTAGACTGGAATGAACTCCGAGTACCAGAGCGGGTGGATCTTCCCCTTGGCCATCAGGTACAGCGCCCCGAGCCCCGACTGGTGCAGCATGGACAGGGTGATGCCGAACACGACGGCGCCCAGCGTGATCGCCGACAGCGCCCGGCGCAGCCGCTTCATCCCCAGCCACTCGGCGATCGCCGGCGAGAACTCGAGGAAGGCGGCGC
Organism: Candidatus Binatia bacterium; assembly: GCA_035631035.1. Taxonomy (NCBI): domain Bacteria; phylum Candidatus Binatota; class Binatia (SeqCode); species Binatia bacterium. The sequence goes on from DASQJL010000067.1 coordinate 15,135, forward strand.
CCATGTACAGCATGAAGTGCCATGCGATCAGGAAGAGCACCGAGCTCACGCCGTACGAATTCCCGATGACGACGTTGAGCATCTTCCACGGGCGACCCAGGTCCAGCATCAGGGCGCCCGCGTAGAAGACGTACGCCAGGAACCCGTTCAGGACCGTGATCCGGACGATCGAGTGGTACTTCTTCTGCCCCAGAACGTAGACCAGGAGGGTGACGAAGTAGGCGCCTCCCGCGAAGGCGACGCCCGTGACCACGTTGAAACCCTTCCAGAGACCCCACGGCACGTCCTGCGTCAGGTTCGTCACGGCCGAGAGGCCATGGGTGAACCGGATGAAGAGGATCACCGCCGCGGCGACGAAGATCGGAATCGAGACCAGGTTGAACACGGTGAGCAGCGGCCCCTTCGGCTTGAGCTCCGAAAGCAGGAACCGCCAGAGGCTCGTTTCGCCGCGCGGGAGGCTCTGTGGTTCTGAACGCGCGCCGTTCATGACGCTTCCTCCTCTCGAGAGCCTGGGGCACCGTCGGCGCGCCCGGCTCCGGGGGCCGCCGTGGAGCTCGCATGGCCGTTTCCGTCCTCGGACTCCTCGCCGCCCTTCTTCATGGCGCGCGCCACCCCCACGAGGAGGGTCGGGGCCAGGGTCAGCACCAGCGGCACGCTGTACAGGAACGGCGCGGTGAGCATCGGATAGGAGCTTTCGCCCACGTCGGCCGGGAATCCGATCTCCTCGAACGGGACCGAGGAGAGGTACAGATACGAGGTGCCGCCAGCCTCGCGCTCGCCGTAGATGTGGTCCACGTACTGCGCCGACGTGTCGGCGATCCGCTTGTGCGCCTCGCGCAGCATGTCGCTTCGCTTCCCGAACGTGAGCGCCCCTTCCGGGCAGTTCTCGACGCACGCCGGCTGCTGTCCCTTCTTGACGCGGTCCGCGCACATCACGCACTTCCGGATGCGCGGATTGGTGCTCGAGTACTCGAACTTCGGCGCGTCGAACGGGCAGGAGATCATGCAGAAGCGGCATCCCATGCACTTGCCTTCGTGCCAGACCACCGGCCCCTGGGGCGTCTTGTCCATCGCGGCCGTGAGGCAGGCCGAATGGCACGCCGGCGAGACGCAGTGCATGCACTGGTGCTTCGCGAAGACTTCGCCCTTGGACGTCTTGTAGCGACCGATGGCCGTCCACTGCGTCGTGGTCGTCCGGGTCACGGCTTCGGCGTTCTCGGGCTCCGGGAGACCGTTCGCCTCCGCGCACGCCGAGGTGCAGGTGTTGCACCCCACGCAGCGAGTCGTGTCCACCAGGACGGCGAACGGCTCTCCCGCGCCGCCCGAAGGCGCCGCGGCCTCCGACGTCCTCGGACACACGACCGTGGCCCCGGCCAGGCCGAGCGTCTTGAGAAAACCCCTGCGGTTCATACGGCCCCCCATCCTCGATGCGCGCGCCACGTTCCCGTGCGAACTCAGTGAAGAATCACGCCCTGCTGCGGCGGGAAGACCTCCTGCCGGATGTCGAGCCAGTCGGCGTCGCTCAAGGCGTCGCCGAAGTTCTCGGCCCACACGCCGCCGTCGTTGGCGACGCGCCCGACCGGCGCGAGCACGGCGTTCATGCGGAGCGCCGCCGCTTCTTCCCACGCGTCCGTCAGCGAATCGCGAATCAGGTTCTGGACGTTCTCCGCGAGGCGTGCGGGACGGATCTTGAGAATCCAGTCGGTCGCCTTCGGCACGGTCCCGCCGCGCCGGTCGGCGGCCTCGCGATTCACCTCGACGACGGTGCCGTCCAGCGGCATCACCTGCGTGAGCCGCCGGTTCCGGTTCGAGACCAGCGTCCAGGCCGGCTCGCCCTGCCGGAACTCCATTCCGGCCTCCGGGGCCTCGATCCGCGCCAGCGCGCCGACGAAATTCGACGCGAACGCGGTGGGTCCAACGGTGGCCAGGCCATCCGGCGTCAGCCGCACGCGAACATGGCCCGGGTGGAGATACGTCGACGACGGCCCTGAAGCGGGCACCGTCGCGAGCACGGGAGGAGCTCGAAGCGCCTCACCGTCCAGAACTCCCTCCGCCGCGGTCTCGCGCATCCGCGAAACCACCCATGCCGCCGCGACGAAGGTGATGAACGTCAACAGCACAAGGATCGCGACCATGATGTCTGCCCCCTTCCAGCGCGCGATGTGCTCGCTCGCAACCCGTTCTCAAGGCATACGCCGAGCCACCCGCCGACATGCGGCCCGCCGCACGCGCGAGTTCGATGGGGCGCCGTGCGTTGCACGTGCGCGCCGGAACGCAGCGGTTGAAAGTGTCAACGGTGCGGGGACGTCGGACCGTTGACCTTCTCAACGGCGAAAGCGGTCGAGATCGCGTGAAGGAGTGTTTACGTCTCGTGATGCCGGGCGGTTGGAGGGATCGTCGAGGAATTCAACGGAGGTGTTGTGGGATTCAACAGAAGGGGCGCGGTCCGAAGCGGGCCACGCCCCCGTCGCAACGATTTCAGCGGACTATTTCGCGGACGCTTCCTTGACCGGGGTCTTGAGCGAAGCGAGCCAGGTCGAAAGCGTCTGCAGCTCCTCGGGAGTGCCGCGGAACTTGACGCTCGGATGAAGCTTCTCTTCGAGTTTCACTTCCTTCATGACGTACTTGCCGATCCAGGCCGCGTCCTTGGTGGCGCCGATGCCCGAGAGATCCGGCTTCTTCTTTGCCGTCGCGGCCGGGGCGGCGGCGTTCGCGGCGGTGGCGGCACTCTTCCGCTCGATCTTCTCCGCCTCGATCGAATGACAGGTGTTGCACTTGCCGCTCGTGAACAGCGTCTTGCCATCCGCCGCCTTGCCGGCCGGCGCCTTCGTCACGGCGGCGCTCGCCACACACGCGGCCAGCAGAGCAGCCGCAGCCATGGCCGACACCACGCTCCACCGCAGTTTCATCGTCTTCCTCCTTGTGGGAAGCCCGGGGGATCTTGGGATTCTGAACATCCTGCGACTCCAACATGGACGGTAGCGCGGCCGATTGGAGGCAGCCATGCTCCCTAAGTCCCCTTGCCGCGAGCGAAAGTCGATTCATGGTGGCGCTGCGGTGCGCTGCGGTGCGGTGCGGTGCGGTGCCGTGCGCTGCGGTGCGCTGCGGTGCGGTGGCGGTGCTT
>DASQJL010000068.1 GCA_035631035.1 Candidatus Binatia bacterium
GGCTGAGCAGCGCCTGAGCCTCGCGAAGCTTGTCATGGGTGCTGCGCGCGATGGTGAAACGGACAAGGAACCGCTCCGATGCTGGTGCGCGGACATTGGCGGGTCGCCCCGGTGCTGGTTGAGCCTCGTTCGGAGTTTCTACCGGGCTCGAGCAGGTCTTGCCTTCGGAGTCTTCGGGGGGCAAATCGAATTTTACGTTCCCCGGGGAACGTAATTTGTGCCGTGTTGACACGGATTCGCCCGCCCCAGCGTCGTCTCCTGTTGACGGCGTGACGATCGGGCCGAGGAGGCCTTGCTCCAGACAAGGCACGTCCGAGGAAATGGGGGCGAACAGCAAGGCAGGTTCGGTTCTCTCGGTCACCGGCGCCGGTGCGACGCGGCGGATCATCGCCGAGGCGCTTGCTTCGGGCAGAGCTTCCGGAAAGCGAGCGCCAATCATGCTCTCCACGTCGCGCTTGGACCGATGGGTGGCGGCCTCGACCAGCTCCTCGGCATTCTCGTCGGTGAGATGCGGCGCCATCAGACAGATCGCGCTCAGGTGGAGCCGTCCCGCGGCCAGGGCCGGATAGAGAATGGGGAATTGTCTGGCGGCCCGGGCTGCCTGGATGCGCTTGGAAGCTCCCGGCTCCGAGAAATGAAGCGCTCCGACGCAGTAGGCGAACATGGAAGAGTATCCGGCCGAACGGAACAGCTTGCGGGCGTCGAACTCGGCGAGATGCGCCAGGAGAACGGCCGTGCCGACGCGATCGCGGGTGACGAGTGCGGCGATGTCTCGGGTGAGATCCGAGTCGCTCACGTGAGCCAACGAATAATTGTGCATGGGAGCGCCTTCGCGGGGCACGTTGGGCCGGGTCCGTACGGTCGACGGACCGGGTGGGGCCTACATGGTAAACGAGGATGCGGCGGGGAGAGAAGACCTGAAGGGCGACGTCATCGTCGCCCTTGAAGAACTGCCGACATAGATCCTGATCGGATCAAGGCGAACTGATTCGGTTGTGAAGCTACACCGCGATCGTGAAGCTATACCGCGATCGTGCCTCGTAGGATGGTCACCGCTTTGCCGACCAGCGCGACGCGGTCGCCTCGCAGCTTGATGGCGACGGTGCCGCCTCGCGGGGAGGCCTGGTAGCCGAGGACCTCGTCCTTGCCGAGCTTGGCGCCCCAGTAGGGGCCGAGGGCGCAGTGGGCGGATCCGGTGACGGGATCTTCGTCGATGCCGAAGGCGGGGGCGAAGAATCGGGAGATGAAGTCGTACGCCGGGCCGTTGGAGCCCGAAGCGCGCTCCCCTTTGCCGTTTCCCGCGGCAGCCGTCGCGATGACGCCTCGCGTCCCGATCGATCCCAGCGTCGCGAAATCGGGCTTCAACGCGCGCACCGCTTCCTCGGAGTCCAGCTCGATGAGATAGTCGGAGCCGTTCCATCCCACGTAGCGGCCGCGCACGCCCAGGCCGCGGAAGATCGCCTCGCACACAGCGCCGCTCAGCGCCTTGTTCACGACCGCCCCGACGAGACCGGTGCCTCCTTCGGAGTCGCAGTCCTCGACCGGGCGCGGAGGCTGCGCGGGGAAATCCATCTCGATTCCCGCGCGCGACTGGCGCGCCGTCAACAGGCCGCTGCGCGTGCGGAACCGCGCCTCATGGCCCGCCTCCAGGGTTCCCGTCTCCCAGAGCGCGTGCGCGCTCGCGAGCGTCGCATGGCCGCAGAGATCCACCTCGGCCACGGGCGTGAACCACCGCAGGTGGAACCCTCCCTCTTCGGGGACGAGGAACGCCGTCTCGGCGTGCTTCATCTCGGCGGCGAAGGATTGCATCCAGTCGTCGGGGCGCGGCTTTTCGAGTAGCACGACGCCAGCGGGGTTGCCGCGGAAGGGCTCGTTGGTGAAGGCGTCCACAACAAGGACCGGGGTCTCGCCGGGCATCAGGATTTCGCTCCAATCATCGGGGTCTCTCCGGCTCTCTCGGCGCGCGCAGCCACCACTAGGGCGCTCCCGCCGCGGCCGCAATGTAAGCCTCCACCTGCTGACGCAACACCGGCAGCGACACCGCGCCGTTCCCGAGCACCGCGTCGTGGAACGCCTTGATGTCGAATCGCGGGCCCAGCCGGCACTTGGCTTCGTCGCGCAGCTTCAAGATCTCGAGCTGCCCCACCTTGTACGCCAGCGCCTGTCCGGGCCACGTCAGATAGCGATCCACTTCGTTTTCAATGTTGTTCTCGGCCAGGACGGAGTTCTCCGTCATGTACTGAATCGCCTTCTCGCGCGACCAGCCCTCGGCGTGCATCCCGGTGTCCACCACCAGGCGGCACGCGCGCCAGGCGTCGAACGACAGAATGCCGATGCTGTCGACGCCGGCCGTGTAGAGCCCCATCTCCGACGCGAGCCGCTCCGCATACAGCCCCCAGCCCTCGACGAACGCGGTCACGCCGACGTGCTTCCGGAACTCGGGGATGCCGGTCAGCTCCTGCGCGGTCGCGATCTGGAGATGGTGCCCGGGAACCGACTCGTGGAACGCGAGCGCCTCGGCTTCGTAGCGCGGACGCGTCTCGGGGAGGTAGGTGTTGATCATGTAGGTACCCGGGCGTTTCCCGTCCGACGAAGGCTCCCGGTAGTAGGCGATCGTGGAATAGGGCGCCTCGTGCATCCCCATCACGCGCACCTCGCAGGGAGCCTTGGGCTGGATCTTCCCGAACCACGCCGGCACCGCGGCCTGCGCGCGCGCCAGGGTCTCGCGCGCCTTGGCCTCCACCTCGGCCGACGTCTTGAAATGCATCTCGGGCGACGTGCGGAGCCGCCTCTGGATCTCGGCAACGTCGGACGTGCCCAGCACCCGCTGCCCCAGCGCGGCGAGGTCGCGGCGGAACTTCGCCACCTCGTCCAAACCGATCTGGTGCAGCGCGTGCGGATCCAGGTCGAGCGACGTGTGCACGCGGATCATGCTCTTGTAGCAGTCCAGCCCGCCCGGCAGCGCCGCGAGCCCCGCCTTCTCGGGCGGACGCGCCGCGGGAAGCACGCGCGTGGTCAGGAAGCCCTGAAGGCGCGCGAGCGCGGGGCGCAGCGTTCCGTCGATGGCGGCGCGAAGGTCGCGGGTCACGGCGTCGCGATCCGACGCGCTCCAGCCCGCATGCGGGTCAGCCGCCGGTTTCCAGACCCCGAGGCTCTCGTCGGGAGTCTTTGCGAGCCGCTCGAGCTGGGCGATCACCTTCTCGACCGCCGCGCGCGACGCGGTCTTCCCTTCGCGCAGTCCCGACTCGAGATTCGCGATATACGCGTCCACATAACGACCCGAGGCGTTCATCCGCTTCACGAAATTGGCCGCGTCCTTCGGGGTCTCGATGATCGTGTAGTCGGGCAGGTTCATCAGCGACACCTGAGGCCCGCCCAGCGGATCCACCACCCACTGCTCGAACCCGCACGACGTGTAGGCGAGCCCGTTCTCGACTTCGGTGAGGAGCGCGGTCCGCGTGAGGCGGTCCTGCGTGGAGAGCCCGCCCTCGGGAATCGCGCGCGTCCGGGCCAGAACGCTCTCGAGGCGCTTCCGGTCCTTGTCGCGCCCCGCCGGCGAGATATCCTCGAGCCGGTCGTCGTAGCGCTTGTCCCCCACGCTCGTCGCCATGGTGGGATAGGCCTCGAGGGATCCCTGCCAGTACTCGTCGGCGAGCCTGGCGAGGTCGGACGAGGGCGAGGCGATCCCGGCGGCCGGGAGCGCGGCGGTCACCAGCACGGCGGCGGTACCAAGGAAGAAAGGCGCGGCGCGTTCAAGGAGTTTGCCTACCATCGACGAAGCCTACGCCACCGGCTCGCGCTGGACAACCCCGTGATGCCCAACTAGGGTCAACGCATGACCGTCCCTGGGGAGAGAGTCCTCCACTACCGAATCCTCCGCCCCCTCGGGGCGGGGGGCATGGGGGAGGTCTTTCTCGCCGAGGACGAGAAGCTGGGGCGGCGGGTTGCGCTCAAGTTCCTCCCCCGCATGGAAGCCGCCGATCCGGAGCGGCGCGAGCGGCTGAAGCGCGAGGCGCGCGCGCTGGCTTCCCTCTCCCATCCCGGCATCGCCGCGATCCACGCGCTGGAAGAGCACGACGGGCGGCTCTTCCTCGTGATGGAGTACATCGAGGGGGAGACGCTTGGCGAGCGTCTCGCGCGCCGCCCGCTCCCCGTCCCCGAGCTGATCGATCGCGCGCTCACCCTGGCCGAGGCGCTCGCGCACGCGCACGGCCGCGGCGTCATCCACCGCGACATCAAGCCCGGGAACGTGCTGATCACGCCCGAGGGAGGCACCAAGCTCGCCGACTTCGGGCTCGCGCTGCTCGGGGGAGAGACGCGTCTCACCGCCGAGGGGGTCTCGGCGGGCACGGCGGACCACATGAGCCCCGAGCAGACGCGGGGCCAAACGCTGGACGCGCGGAGCGATCTCTTCTCCCTGGGCGTGACCCTGTACGAGTCGCTCACGGGGGTGCGGCCCTTCGCGCGCGGCTCGCTGGAGGCCACCTTCCACGCCGTGCGCGCCGAGGAGCCCGAGCCGCCGACCGCCCTGCGCAGCGGAATCCCGCTCGAGCTGGACCGGATCGTGGTGAAGCTGCTCCGTAAGGATCCGGGCGAGCGCTACCAGACCGCGAGCGACCTCGCGGCGGACCTCCGCGCGCTGCGCTCGAGGGAATCGCGCGCCTCCGAGATGGCCACGGCCCTCGCGGGCGGCGGCGCCGGATCGGGGCCTGCGTTCGGGGCCGGGACGGCTTCGACCTCCGGCGCCGCGGCGGGTGCCGGGACGGCTTCGACGCCCGGGCCCGCAGCCGGTGCCGACCCGATCGAACCGTCCAAGGCAAAGCGGGCGCGGCGGCGCTGGCCGCGAATCTTCACGGCCGCCGCCTCCCTCGTGGTCGCGATCGCCACCGTCGTCTCGGTATGGCAGAAGCATCATGGCGCCGCGGAGGCCGCGCCTTCGTCGATCGCGGTTCTCTCCTTCCAGCACATGGCCGACCGCGCCGACAGCAAGGGCGAGGGGTCGATCGCGACGAGCCTGCTCACCGTCGGACTGGGCCAATCGCAGGTGATGCCGGTGCTCAGCACCCAGCGCGTGCACGACGTCATGCGGCAGCTGGGCAAGGCCGACCAGGCCGTCACGGGCGCCGATGCGCTCGAGGTGGGGCGCCGGGCCGGCGCCACCTACATCGTCGTGGGCTACATCTATCGGACCGCGCCCGACGTGGTGCTGGGGGCGGAGGTCTCCTCCACCCAGAACGGGCAGGTGCTGACCTCCTGCCGGGTCGAGGCTCCGGGAGGCGATCGCGGGCTCTTCGCCGCGGTCGACTCGTTGACAATCGCGCTCCGGCACGGACTCGCGCGCGCCGGCGTCCAGGCCGGCGGCCCAGCGGTCGACGTGGCGGGACTGACCACGCGCGATCCGGCCGCGTACCGCTCCTACGTGCGGGGCGTGGACCTGCTCCACCGGGCGGAGAACGCGGAGGCTGCCGCCGCGCTCCAGGAAGCGGTCCAGGCCGATTCGACCTTCGCGCTCGCCTGGTACTACCTTGCCGTCGCAACCTGGTGGACGCAGGACTTCACGGGCGCCGAGCGTGAGGTTGAGAAAGCCATGCGTCTCGGCAACCGGATGGTCGGACGCGAGCGCGACGGCCTCCGCGCGCTCCACGATCTCGTGGGGTCCCATTACCGGCAGGCCGCGGCGGAGTATCGGGCGCTGCTCCGGCGTTATCCGGACGACAAGGAGTTCCTGTATGGGCTGGGCGAGGCCCTCTACCACGATGGCGCCGACATCGAGGCGGCCCGGGCCGCCTTCGACCGGACCGTCGAACTGGATCCCACGTTCGCCGTGGCCTACCAGCACATCATCGACATCGAGGTGGAGCGGGGGGACAAGGGCCGGCCGGTTGCTCTGGCCCAGAAACTCCATCAGATGAATCCCACGAATCCGGTCCCGATGAACCTCGAGATGGAGGCCCTCGGGCGACTGGGGGATGCCGAGGCCGTGGCCCGGGTGGCGCGCCAGGTCCTGGCGCGCGACCCGAAGGACCCGTACTCGCGCTTCCGGCTCGCGGTCTACTACCGGATGAAGGGAGAATTCGACTCTTCGGCCGCCTACGCCCGATCGGGCAACTTTCCCGAGGGGATCGCGGCGTTCGTCGAAGCGGAAAGGGTCTGGCTTCCCCTGTCGCAGGGTCGGTACCGTGAGGCGGACCGGGTCTCGAAGGAGATTCTGGGGGGCATCCCCCCCACGAGCCTGGTCCCGGTGGAGCTCCTGCCCAGCGTGTTCCCGCGGGTGCGCCTCCTGGTCGCGGCGGGCCGCTACGACGAGGCTTGGGCCCTCACGCGCCAGGTGAGCGCCACGCTGCGTTCCGTCGATCCGCGCGGAGTCGGGTTGCAATTCCTCGGGGACATCTCCCTTCAAACCGGACATCTTGCCGAAGCGGAGCGGCAGCTGCGCGAGTTCGACGGCGTCCTCGCCAAGTATCCGGGCGTGCGCGAGCGGAGGCTCCGGGACTTTCTGGCGGGCTTGATCGCGCTCGCCAAGGGTCATGCCGGCCAAGCCCTTCCGCTCCTGGATTCCGGCGAGAGCGAGGGACCGGCCTGGACCAAAGACAACGGCAAGGACTGGGCTCGCGCGCGTGCGCTTCTCGCGGCTGGCGCCCGGGAGCGCGCCCTTCCGGTGCTGGAGCGGGTGGTGGCGCGGGGTCCGTTCGGGGGTGAGCCCACGTTCACCTTCGCGGCCGCCATCCTTCTGGCCCGTGAATACGAGGCGCAGGGCCGGAAGCCGGAGGCGCTCGAGCTCTACCGCAGGGTGGCGTATCAATACCGGCTTGCCGATCCCGGCGTGCGCGCGAACGAGGAAGCCAAGGCGGCGATCGCGCGGCTGGAGCAGGAGCGCGCGCAGGCGGCGGCGAATCGATGAGCCGCGGCCCAGCGATGAGGACGGCCCAGCGAGAAAGCTAGCGGGACTTATCGCTGAGAACGATCCGCGGGTTCACTTCCAGGGCCAGCGCCACATCGGCCAGCGTGCGCAGCGTGAGGTTCCGGTTCCGCGAGAGGATCTGCGAGACGTAGGCGTTCGTCCGGCCCAGCCGCCGCGCCAGCTCGGCCTTCGTGACCGCCTTCTTCTTCATCGCGTCGTAGATCGTCTCGGTGGCCTGGCGGATCAGCTCCTCCGCACGGTGCGCTCGCTGCGCGTCGGAAGAAGCCGAGTCGGCCTTCTTGCGTTTGGGCATGGTGACGTCTCCTGGGTTGATCTCAATGGGTCCGGCGAAGCCTGGCCAGGAGCTTGGCTGTTCAAGCTCGTGCCGCCCCTGCCCTGTGTGTCGACGACTACCAACATAGCAACTCGCCCGGTGCGAGTTAATACAAATATTAACCAGTCGGACTGCAACTGTCTATTTTTCAGGGACTTAAACGCAGGTGCCGCATCCTGCGCCAATTCCCCCGTTCAGCCGACGCGACCACTCTATCCAGCATCCCGCCAATCAGTTCAGCGGACCTCCTGCCGATAGACCTTTCATGGCAACCTCGACCCGCTCCGTCGCGCCGCCGCGACGGTGGGCGGCGCTTTCCTTTTCCCGCACCGCTTCGGCGTTCGTCGCCGGCTGCTCGGCCCTGGCGGCGCTGCTGTGGGGCGCGTCCCGCGCCGGGGTTCTTCCCCGCGAGATCGCGATCCGTCCGGTCGATCCGGTCGCGGCCTTCGGCCTCGCGGCCGCGGGGCTCGCCATACGGCTCGTGACCGCGCGCCGGCGCCGATGGGGCCGGCTCCTCGTCATCGCCTGCGCGCTGATCGTCGGCGTCGCCGGAATCCTGGATGCGCGCGACGGCCTGGGGCTCCGGTCCGGCTCGTTCCTCGCGCTCTCCATCTCGATCGCGTTCCTCGACCGGGGACGGCAGCGCGGCTGGTGGCTGTCGCAGCTGGCCACCGGCCTCGCCGGAATGATGGCGCTGCTCGCGCTCTCCAGCTACGCGATGGGCGCCGCCTCCACCGCTCCCAATCCGATCTTCCTCGAGCTCTCCGCGGCCGCGGCGGTGGCGCTCCTCGCGCTGGTGTTCGCGCTCTTCGCGGCGCGCCCCGACGGGCGCATCACGTCCCTCGCGTTCGATCCGGGGCTGGCCGGGGACTCGATCCGGATCATGACCCCGATCGCGGTGATCGTTCCGTTCGTGCTGGGCTGGCTGCGGCTGAGCGGCCAGAGGGCGGGGCTCTACGGCCGGGAGTTCGGGGTGGCGATCCAGGACGTCGCGACGACGTCGGTGCTGGTGGTGGCGCTCTGGATCAGCGCGCGGGTCCTCTCCCGCGTGGAGCGGGCCCGCGCCCAGGCCGAGCGCGGACACAGCGAAAGCGAGCGCCGCCTCCGGATGATGCTGGACGTGAGCCAGGTCGGTGTGTGGGAGCGCGACGTGCTCCAGAACCAGATGGAATGCGACGCCACCATCCTCCGCCTGTGGGGCTTCGAACCCAACGCGCAGCCCAGCTACGTCGCCATGATCGAGCGGATCCACCCCGAGGACCGCGAGCGCGTGATCCAGGAGATCGAGACGTCGCTCGAGCGGGGCGCGGAATTCGACACCACCTACCGCGTCGTCCATCCCGGAGGCATCGAGCGCGCGCTGGGGGCGCGCGGAGCGGTCACGCTCGACCCCGAGGGCCGCCCGATGCGCATCACCGGCATCAACTGGGACGTCACGCTCCACCAGCAGGCCGAGGAGGCGAAGCAGCGCGCCGCTCAGGAGCAGCTGGAGATGAAGGACCAGTTCCTCTCGCATGCCTCGCACGAGCTGCGCTCCCCCCTCTCCTCCATCGTGGAGTTCCAGGACATCCTGCTTCGCGGGCTGGTGGGTCCGCCGCTCACACCGGAGCAGCGCGAATGCGTGGAGATCGCCCAGCGGAACGCCTATCAGCTCCGCCTGATGATCGAGGATCTCCTGGAGGTGACGCGGGCGCAGGCGGGCAAGCTGGTCGTCTCGCCGCAGTCGTTCGCGGTCGAGGGGGTGATCGAAGACGTGGTCGCCGCCTTGAAGCCGGCCGCCACCGCCAAGATGATCGACCTCTCCCACTCGCTCTACGAGCCGCCGCCCCTGGCGTTCGCCGATCCGGCGCGGGTGCGGCAGGTGGTGACGAACCTGGTCGAGAACGCGGTCAAGTACACGCGCGCCGGCGGCACGGTCTCGATCAGCGCGGAGGTGGACCTGGAAGGGGAGAACATCGAGATCTCGGTCGAGGACACAGGCTCCGGGATCGCTCCCGAGGATCAGGTGCGGATCTTCGAGCAGATGTATCAGGCATCGAGTGATTCGCGGGAAAGCCGGAAGGGACTGGGGCTTGGACTTTACATCTGTCGCGAACTGGTGACGACGATGGGCGGTCGCATTCGAGTGGACAGCGCGGTGGGAAAGGGGAGCCGCTTCACCTTCACGCTCCCGCTCCTTTCCGCCGCTTCGGTCGAGGAGAGGAGGAGGTCGGCATGAACGGCATGAAGACGGTGCTCATCGTGGAAGACGACAAGGACCATCTGAAGGCGCTCCAGATCCGGCTGGGCGCGGCCGGTTTCGAGACCATCTGGGCGAGCGACGGGCTCCAGGCGGTCGCGGCCGCGCGGCGCGAGCGGCCGGACGCGATCATCCTCGACCTCGGCCTGCCCGGCGGGGACGGATACCAGGTGCTCCAGCGCCTCAAGATGCTCGCTCCCACGGCGCACATCCCGATCATCGTGCTGAGCGCCCGCGATCCGGCGGTCCACCGCGCGCGGTCGCTCGAAGCGGGCGCGGTGGCCTTCTTCCAGAAGCCGGCGGACAGCGACGCTCTGCTCCGGACCCTCCACGAGAGCTGCGCCCCGAAGACGGCCTAGGCAGGCCGTGCCCTTCTGAGGCTCCGCCCCTAGCCGAAACCGCTTGACGTGCCCCGTCCCCCGGCGCGAGGATGCGCCGGGGTCGTGGCATTGCCCCGCACCCGCGGGCATCGGCAGCACCAAACATCCTTTCTTCCGACATCGAGACTGGGCCCCAAGCACCTCGGTTCTCCATCCTGTCCGAGGGCGCGGTCTCTTCCTATCCTCGCGCGCTCGGCGGCATGGAGCTCCGAACGGGCGGGGACGGCCTGCAGCTTGGGGAACGCTCGATGCGCCGGAATCGCCTCGTGCTTCTCGCCGCCGTATGCGGCGCGCTGTCCTTCGTCGTGTCCGCTCCCGCCCGCGCCGACCTGACCGGGAAGACGCTGAAGCCTGTCGCCGGGGTCAAGTTCGGCATGGAATCCGCGCTCGGCAGTCTCCTCGGCGGCACGCTCGCGGGCGAGGTGACGCAGGTCGAGGTGAAGCGCGAGGAGGCGACGAAGATCGTCGTCACCGTCCACTACACCGGCTTCGAGGGCGGGAAGCTCTGGGGCGAGGTGACGACCTCCGACCGCAAGACCCACCGGCTGATCAAGTCCACCTCGCCCGCCTCCATCGAGAGCACCCCCGGCGAGATGGACCTCGCGTTCGAGCTGGATCCGAATGCGGCCGACGGCACCCTGGTGAAGACGTCGTACTTGAAGATCAGCGTGGCCCGCGGCGACAAGGCCGCGGCGGCCTACGTGAAGGCCTTCGAGATGCCGAAGACCTGGCAGAACGGCACGCGCCCCGAGAACGTCCTGGTCACGGTGACGCCGAAGCCTGCGGGGCCCACCACGGCCAGCCTCGGGGCCACGCCGGGCGAGCCGCTGCCGCCCAAGGTCATCCATCCCAGCCTGAATCGCACGGCGCTGCTCCTGCCCGCCACGCGCGCGCTCACGATCCAGCCGAGAACCGCGGCCGCGGCCTCGCCGGCGACCGCCGCTCCCGCGCCGGCGGCCCAGCCCTCCGGCGCCGCGGTGCGCTCGATCAACCTCGCGACCACGCGCACGATGTCCGTGAGCCCCGCGATGACGGCGAGCCCCGCCACCGCGAAGATGATGGCGCCGAACACGGCGGTCGAGACCAAGACCGTGGCCGCGTCGAAGATGATCGCCCGCACCGACATGATCGCGATCCGGAACTTCAAGTTCGGGCTGCCGGCGGAGGACCCCGGCTCGACCACGGCCCCCAAGGGCCCCGGCGACACGCCGGTCGAGCCGCTGGCCGAGCTTCGCTCCGAGGACATCGAGCTGGATCCCAGCCACGTGCTCGGCGTTTTCCCGGCCTTCTACCCCGACCAGAATCCGCAGTCGGGAATCTTCTACTTCCTCCCCTATTCGTACTCGCTCCGCTGGAGCGAGGATTCGGGCTACGACCTGCGCATGATCTACTCGGCCACCGGTTCCGGCGGCGCGGGCGAGGTGGCGATGGCCGCGCGGCTGGACGCCGGGCTCGGGATCAAGGAGCGGCAGATCGCCACCGACCTGATCCACGCCTACGCCGACACCCACCACCTCACCTTCAACGCGCTCCGCGCGCTCCCGATCGACAGCATCTCCGTCTCGATCGCCGACGACCTGAGGCGCTACAACATCCCCTCGGACAAGATCGCGGTCACCGGCCTGGCCGACTTCCTGGGACAGGTCGACATCTCCTGGATCACCGACCCCGTCACGAAGGAGAACCTCCAGCAGGCGCTGGTCGAGGACGTGGGGATCAGCGGCCGCGTCACGCTCTATCCCAGCGGCGGCAAGCTGGCGCCCGTGGATGTGCCGATCCAGATCCGCCTCGCCGACTTCGTCACCTTCGGCGGCTTCCGGTGGAACCGCGCCGACGCCTGGACCAACCGCACGCCCTATCCCATCAAGCTCAAGTACCTGAACGCGCTGATGCTCGATACGGCCAAGCGTCCGATCGTCTACTCCTGGGATCTCTCGAGCGCCCGGGTGCCCCCGGCGGGCCGCGCGCAGTGGGCGGCGGCCTCGGTGCCCGGATGGATCGACGGGCAGGCGAAGCGGATCTGGCTGGAGTACGCGGTCGAGGCCTCGTGCCAGAGCTGCGACGACGCGGTGATCCGCTCGATCACCGGGGGCGCCTCGAGCTCCGGGCCCTCGATGATCACGTTCCACACGCTCACGCCGCTCGCCGACGCGGGCGCGATCGAGATCGGCGTGCAGGTGCGCTCGCGCTACTTCGACCCGCAGTCGCGCGACCTCCAGACCAAGTCGCTCGTCCTGAACGCCGACGGCAAGGACTTCACGGTGGGGCCGCTGTACCTGGGCTCGCGCCAGCCGGGCGAGTCGGTGCCCGGCGATCCCCTGTTCGAGTACTCGCTCACGGTGACGATGGCGAGCGGCCAGTCGTACCCCGGAAGCAACTGGGCCGCGAGCAACGACCTCCGGCAGGCGATCGGCCGGTATCAGCTGGAGCAGACCGTGGGGGCCCTGCCGGCGCCCAAGTGACGCGACGCAGCTACACGCACCTCCTCGCGGCCGCACTGTACGTGGCGGCGGTCACCGGCATGCCCCGATGCGTTGCGGCGGCGCCCAGCTGGAGAACGCAGCGCGTCTCGGGATCGCTCATCCTCTTCCAGGACGACGCGCGCCCCACCCTCTGGTACTACGCCCCCGCCGAGCTCGCGGTCGCCACCGACGCCGACGGCAGGCCCGACTTCCATTTCCTCGACATGCGCTACATGGGAAGCGCGGTCTCGCGCGACCAGGGCACGTTCACGACGCGAAGCCTCGTCACCTTCCGGGTGAAGCTCCCGCGCGCCTCGTCCGACGAGCTGACGCGCGCCGCGCGCGAGCTGGGGTCGGGGGGAACCGCAGGGAGCCGGATCGAGATCCGCCCCTTCCCCATCCGCCGCATCGAGACCGCACTGATCTACGCCTCGATCGGAAGCCCCGACACGACGGCACTCCCGCCGGGGCGCTTCGAATCCTCGGACGACGGGGCGTCGGGCCCCACGGGCGAGAGCTACTGGACCGAGCGGATCTACACGATGGGGCTGGACGAGCTGACGGCGCAGGCCTTCCGCGCCGCGCTCGAGAAGGGGCAGGTCTTCCTGAGCCTGGGGTACGCCTTCGTCGGGCCGGCGCTCGCCTCCGACTGGGGGATCGGCGAGCTGACCGGCTCTTCGGCGCTGGTCTCGGAGCTGCGGAAGTCGCTCCAGGCCGGCGGCGCCAAAGACAGCGCCGCCACCGATTCGGTGCGCCTCCACGTCGTGCGCGCGGGCGCGATCGAGATCGCCCTCGACACCAAGCGCTACCCGAATCTCATGACGCGCGTGGACCTGAACGACCGCGCGCCTCCGGGCTACGCCGCCCTCGACGTCTACTGCTACGACTTCAACAACGAGCTGCGCCCCGACCTCGCCGAGAAGGAAGTCGAGATCGACGCCGAGGGGATCGCGGGCAGGCGCGTGAAGCTCTCCGCCTCGTTCACCAGCACTCAGCCCGACCTCTACTCCTCGGGCATTCGATTCCCGGTCGCGGTCCGTCTGGACCGTCCCTATCGCTACCGCGTCCACGAGATCAAGAACGACGGCTCCGAACACGCGGGACCCTGGCGCGAGAGCGCGAGCTGGTCCCGCATCCTGGATGTCACGAGCGCGCCCCTGCCGAAGCCGGCGGGCGTCCGGTCGGTCCTTGGCCAACCCTAGCCGCGAGGTGTCCCGATGAAGCGTGCCGTACTCGCCTGCCTGCTCTGTCTCCTGGCCCTTCCCCGGCCCGCGTCGGCGCTCGTGAACTACGACAAGGGATCCCGCGTGATCCTGGGCGTCCAGCTGCTGCAGGACAGCGACGACCCGACCCTCTACTACTACCTGCCGCAGTTCCCCCGCCTGGCGATGAAGGAGGACTCCACGTTCGAGTTCCTCTGCATCAAGTACGTGGACCAGGCGGGCGGCACGAACGGCGGGCTGTTCCACGCTCTCGTCGAGTTCACTTTGCCCGACCCGGTCGTAAAGAAGGTGGAGGCGGCGCTTCGGGAGAAAGTGGCCGGAGCGAAGCTCATGGGGCCGGTGCCGCTGATGCAATCGGTGAAGGACGGCGAGGAAGGGACCGGTTCGTTCGAGGTGGTCTCGGCGGTGCTGGCGGACAAGGGGGAGGGCGGCTTCACCCGCTCGGTGGTGACGTCGGGGCGCGCGCCGCTCATGCCGGGATCCAAGGCGGTCGTCGCGGCGCTGCTCCGCCAGGAGGGGGCGACCCTTCTCTGGAATTCCCTCACCAGCCCCACGTCGGACGTCTCCGTGGCGATCCACGGCTACTACGAGGCCGCGGTCGAGGGGTACAACGCCAAGGTCACCGCCGACGTCTCGACCATCTACCAGCACTTCAGCTCCACCCAGAACGTGCAGCAGGACTACACCAAGACCCAGATCCGGAGCGCCGTGGACAACCTGCAGCGCACGGGCAATCTGAAGATCGAGGTGCTCGACCGCTCGGCGGGGCTCGGCATCAAGGCGGACGACATGGCGGGGGTGCTGCAGCTGGTGACCGACAAGCTGGTCGAGCTGATGTTCGATTCGAAGACCGGCTGGGCGGTGGATCCCGAGCGCGAGAAGGCGGTCGAGGCGAACCAGATCCAGGGACGCCAGGAGCGCGGCTGGTTCTCCAGCACGTTCGGCGGCAGCGAGGATACGAAGTACTACACCGACAATCAGTTCGTGCTGAAGAACCGGAAGGACATCCGCCAGAACACGTTCGTGCTGAACCTGAGCAAGAAGTCCACGATCAAGGTCCCGCTGGACACCGCGGGCAACTTGGGCGGCCTGTACCACGCCATGGGGAACGACGACCGCTACTTCCGCGTCGTGAACCTCTCCGATCCCGACTTCGAGTTCCGCCCCGTCTACTTCCAGGTGGACGGCGACTACCTCGACTCCTTCGCCGACGCCATCAACTTCGTGACCGTGAACTTCCGGAAGAGCTATCCCGGGAAACCCGCCTACACCAAGGCCGTCACCTTCAACCGCGCCGACGTCGAGGCCGGCAAGACGACGCAGAACGTCGCCTTCCCCCGCCTCGGGATGACCGGCGAGGACTGGACCGGCTACGAGTACCAGACGCGCTGGAGCCTGCGGGGCGGGCCGACGGTCTCGGTTCCGGCGAACGCGAACCAGTGGACCAAGGGGAACGACGCCGCCCTCTCGCTCACGCCGCCCTTCGAGAAGCGCGTCGTGGAGATCGAGGCCGACCGTTCGCTGTTCGCCGACAAGGGGATCGCGACCGCGGTCGTGGAGTTCGCGACCAGCCTGGCCGGAAAGCCGCGGCTGATGAAGAAGACCACGCTGCGCGCCGCCGACACCACGCCGGTGACGAAGGTCGCGCTCTACCACGACAAGGACTCCCCCATTGCCTACAAGGTGACCTGGTACTCCAAGAACGGATCGAAGGAGGGGAAGCTCGAGGTCCTCGACACCGACTACCTCTTCCTCACGCCGCCCGACGCCGCAGGCGCGGCGACCGCCGGGGCGACGGGAGCGGGACAGTGAGGGGTTGGCCGGCCGCGGCGCTGGTCGCGGCGCTCGCGCTCGCCGTGGTCGCGGCGCCTCGCGCAGGAAGCGCCCAGGCCGTGCTGATGGACCGCGGCGAGCGCGCGGCGGGGCTCTGGTGCTTTCCCGTCGCCACCGACTCCCTGACCTACGTCTACCTTCCGGCCAGCGCCCGGCTGGCGACCGACGACCGCGGCCGGCCGCAGTTCTCCTTCGTCCGCTACGTCGTGAACGCCGCCGCCGACAGCGCGCGGGCCGCGACGATCACGGAGGCCAAGGGCGGCGGCATCCTCCACTTCCTCGTGCTCCTCGACACCCCCGAGGGGACCGTCCGGGACGCCGAGAAGGCGCTCCGCGAGAAGTACAAGAAGGACGCGATCACGGTCCGCGGCCCGATCGTCTTCGCCGACGGCCGCTACACGCTGGTCTCCTCGGTGCTGACGGGCGGGGGCCCGGGGGCCGCCACGGCGGCGCCCGCCTCCACCGACAACGCCGGTGCGAGCGAAGGGACGGTGAAGCGCACGGTCATCGCGACCGGGAAGGCGCCGGTGCTCGAGGGCAACCGGCTCGCGCTCTCGTTCGACCTCGACCCCGAGCACGCCGCGCTCCTCCTGCAGAGCTTCCAGATGAACACGCCCGACGTCTCGCTGGTCTTCGACATGGCGTTCAACGGGCTCTCCGAGGCGTACGACGCCGACCTGACGATCGACTGGTCCGAGGTGAAGCACAGCCAGTCCTTCAAGGCGGGCGGCACGGTCTACTTCGTGAGCGCGGACGTGGAGGCGGGCTTCGACGAGCTGATGAAGAACCACGCCATCAAGCTCCGCTCGAGCGGCTCGGACGCGAGCATGGAAGCGCTGCTCAACACGGTCTACAGCAAGCTCCTCGACCTCATGTTCCGCCCCGTCGAGCCGGAGCGCGTCCCGCCCGACCAGAGCGGGGGCCTGATGCAGGCGCTCTCGTCGCTCACGAACGCCAACGGCGCGATGGGCGCGCGGAAGACGGTCGGCTTCGGCGCCTCGGTCGGCTACCAGCTGAAGGACATGCGCACCGAGGGGCAGAGCCACATGTCGTTCAACCACCGTTCGAACGTGGACCGACACAGCTTCGTGACGTTCAACATCGGCGACTTCTACAAGCGCTACGGCAAGGATCCCGCCTACTTCCGCGCGGTGAACCTGGGCGATCCCACCTTCTCGCAGCGGGAGGTCCACGTCAGCGTGGACGCCGCCCTGATCCCCGATTTCGACCGCTACGTGAACACGGTGACGGTCACCCTGAAGAAGGACCATGCCGACGGCGAGCAGACCCTCCGCGAGGTGGTTCTCGACCGCGCCGCCGTGAAGAAAGGGGTCGAGGATCTCCGCATGGTCTACGGCTGGAACGGCGACCAGGACCGCGTCGCGTGGCTCGACTACCAGTACCGCACCCGCTGGAGCTTCAAGGGGGGCGGCACCTTCGAGACCGACTGGAAGACCACCAACGCTCCGATGATCGACCTCTTCGCCCCCTACGAGCACCGCACGGTGCAGCTCGTGGGCGACGGCAGCGCCCTCAAGGCCAAGGGCGTCCGGGCCGTGGTGGTGCAGCTGGACTATCCCTTCTTCGGCGAGCGGCGCCGCCCTCAGCTGGTGGTGCGCCCCGAGGAGGCGATCGAGGAAAAGCAGGTGGAGATCACGCTGCCCCTGGGGCAGCCGAACTACGACTACCTGGTCACCTGGCAGATGGAGGGCAACAAGCGGCTGACCGACAAGCGCACCGACGCCAGTGGACTGATTTTTGTCGACGAGCTCCCGTAACGAGCGACTGCGTCGACGAGTTGCCCTGAAATCCGGGATCGAAGCGGACGGCCAACCTCGGGAGGCCGACGCGTGTATGTATGAAGACCAACCGTCCCCCTAGGAGGAATCCCATGTCCCGTGCACCCGTGGTGTCTCGCGTCCGAACGCGGCGCGCCTCGCTTCGGACCCTTTTTGCCGCCGCCGCCGTGGTTCTCGCAGCGGGCGCGATGGCCGCTCCGGCGCGCGCGGTCATCCTCGACGACGAGAACAAGATCGACGTCGTGCTCAAGGACAACACGCACGTGACCCTGTACGGGCAGGCGACCTCCACGCCGGGATTGAAGACGGCGAACTACTACTACATGCCGGTCAACCTGCACCTCTCGCAGCGGCCCGACGGAACGCCGGAATTCCTCTTCCTCAAGTTCACGACCGAGAAGCGCGCCGACCAGGGGGGTGTGAACGGCGGGCTCATGCACTTCCTGATGGAGTGGGGGCTCACGCCCGATCAGGAGAAGGAGCTGACGGAAGCGATCAAGGAGAAGAACCCCAAGGCCGTGCTGATGGGCGCCGTGCCCCTCGAGGCGGAGACCGGCGACGGCGGCTCATTCCAGATCATCTCCGGAACGCTGTCCGACGACAAGATGGCCACCAAGCTGGTCAGCTCCGGGAAGGCGCCGCTCGTGCCGGGCGGCAAGTGCGCGGCGGCCTCGCGGCTCACCGCCGAAGGGGCCCAGCTCCTCGCCGCCTCCTTCGAGAAGGCGCGTTCGATCACCGATCTCTCCATCGCGCTCAACTTCGGCTACACCACGCTCACGCCGGCGGCCCGCGGCACCATCACCTTCGACTGGTCGAAGCTGGAGACCCACTTCGACTCCCTCGGCGCGGCCTACAGCCGGAAGCAGACCAGCACCAGCAAGTCGGGCGGCAGCTTCCTCTTCTTCTCGTGGGACTCGTACAAGCCGGAGTACTCGTACTCCTATGACGAGATGCACAAGCACTACGACTACCTCGTCGAGTCGCAGGTCGTGAAGATCCAGTTCGACGAGCTGGTCTCGGACGAGCGCGTGGCCAAGGTGCGCGAGGCCTTCTTCCAGTACTTCCTGAACGCCATGGCCGAGCCGGCGCCGCCGTCGCAGCCGGCGCCCGCTTCGGACAAGGAGAAGCAGAACTCCCCCAACATCCAATACGGCGACCGCTACGTGTACAAGAAGCAGTCGTTCGAGCGCGCGTTCTCGCAAAAGACCAAGCGGATCAGCCTGAACTACCGGATGGCGATCCGGCGTCCCTTCCAGCTCGTGGGCAACCTGGCCAGCTGGTACGACGGCGTGCGGGACAATCCCAAGTGCGTCGCGGCCGTCAACCTGAACGATCCGTTCTTCGCGCACCGGGACATCAACTTCATCCTGGATCTGGACGCCAAGGACATGTTCGAGCAGGAGGCGAACTACGTCACGGTGAACGTGCGGAAGAAGCGGAGCACCGGGAACCCCTTCGAGGACCACGTCACGATCGACTCGAAGTACCTCAAGGATCACGGCATCAACGCCACCGTCACCTACGCGCGCGCCGACGACAAGGACGCCGACGTCTACGAGTATCAGGCCCAGTGGAGCTTCCGCGGCGGGATGGTCTATCCGCCCGCTCCCGCGTGGGAGAAGGGCTCGTGGGAGGGCGTGACGCTGGCCGCGCCGATCGTGCCGCGCACGATCGAGGTGGAGGGCGATCTGGACGCGATGAAGGCGAGCGACATCACCCGCATCACGGCGCAGATCCACTACCAGAAGTTCGGGCAGGAGGTGGAGGAGAACTTCAGCCTCTCCCCCGCCAAGAACGAGCCGCTCGTCTCGAAGAAGATCTTCATGGACCGCGACTCCAAGGGCTACGCCTACCGCCTGATCGTGGACCACAAGACCGACGGCAAGATGGCGACGGCCTGGAGCGCCAAGGTCGCGGACGACTACATCTACGCGGCGATCCCCAAGGACATGCTCGAGCAGCCCGATCTCAAGGCGGTGGCGAAGACGATGGCCCTGGACGCCACGACGAGCGCCAAGGAGAAGGTGCTCGCCAAGTTCACCGAATTGCTGGGAGGCAAGTGATGAAGGCCGTCTCGAGATTCGCGCTCGCGGCCGCGCTGCTGGCGGCGGCCGCTCTCTGGACCGGCGCCGCGCTGGCGCAGCAGATCCTGATCGACAAGCCGGTTCGTGCGGGAGAGCTGGTGTGCTTCCCGGACCTGAACGATCCCATGGCGTACTACTACGTGAACGACAAGCCGCACCTGGCGATGGACGCGAATGGAAAGCCGCAGTTCTCCTTCCTCCGCTATGTGGAAAACGTGCGGTCGGGGGCGACGGATGCGGAGGCGCGAGAGGGCGAGGGCGGGGGGATCGTGCACGCGGTGGTGGCGCTGAGCGTACCGCCGGAGATGGTGGCGGACGCGCAGCGGCAGCTTCAGCGGACGGTTCCCGGGGCGAAGCTGATGGGGCCGGTGGTGTACAAGGCGGGCAAGTTCGGGTTGGTGTCGTCGTTCAAGGATACGAACGGGAACTTGACGAAGCAGGTGGTGGGATTGGGGAACGCGCCGCTCCTGGATGGGGAGAAGGCGGCGGTGTCGATGCAGCTGACGAAGCTGGGGGCGAAGATTCTGTGGGAGAGCTTCCAGACGCCGACGCCGGACATCAGCTTCACGTTCGAGATGGACGTGACGGGGTTCCGGAGCCCGCACCGGGCGTTGATCGAGGCGAACTTCGATCAGATCTACGAGCACAAGGCTTTTGCGGCGGGGGTGGCGACGCAGTACCTGGCGGCGGAGATCAAGGGGGCGTTCGACGACCTGAAGCGTGAGGGGGCGATCAAGCTGACGCAGGTGGGCGAGGACGAGAAGTTGGATGCGCTGATCACGACGGCGTACAACAAGATCTCGGACATGATGTTCTCGCCGTCGGGTGGGACGGGGACGCCGGACCTGGCGAGCCTGACGGGTGCGGGGGGCCAGCCGAGCATGCTGGACCGGGCGACGCAGATGCTGGCGGCGAACCGGGCGGCGACGAACGCGGAGAACGCGCAGATTCGGGCCGACAACCGCCAGATCCGCGAAGAGAACCGGCGCGACGCCGACCGCGCGCGCGCGGCACAGACCGCCGCGGCGGGAGGCTCGGGCCAGACCCCGGCGCAGCCGGCGGTGGCGGGCGGCGCGGGGGGCGCCTCGGGGGGCGCGACCGATTCCACGGCGGCGGACCGGCCGCGCGGGTACCGCCCGCGGCCTCCCTCGCTCCAGCCGAGCTATGCCGATCAGGCGCGGCCGACCGACGCCCCGGGCGCGGGCGGCCCCGCGCCGATCGCCGAGCGTCAGGAGCAGACGGCGCCGACGTTCGCGGTGCTGGCGTCGTTCGAGATGAAGAGCGTGCACCAGAGCGGGAAGTTCACGATCGACCTGAACAAATACACGACGGACAACCTGACGCTTCGGTTCGACGAGAACATCGGGGACATGCGGTCGTTGATGAAGGAGGGGGACAACTTCCGTCAGGTGAACCTGGACGATCCCTTGTACAAGCAGCGGGAGCTGGTGGTGTTCGTGGAC
>DASQJL010000069.1 GCA_035631035.1 Candidatus Binatia bacterium
TCCCCGCCCAGCTGCGGGTGAAGGTGATCCGCCGCCCCCGCTACGCCTGCCGGACTTGCGAAGAGGCCGTGGTGCAGGCTCCTGCTCCGGAGCGGCCGATCACCGGCGGGATGGCCACTGAGGCGCTCATCGCGCACGTGCTGGTGGCCAAGTTCGGTGATCATCTGCCCCTGTACCGCCAGGCGGGGATCTTCGCCCGGCAAGGGATCGCGCTCGACCGTTCCACCCTGTGCGACTGGGTCGGGCGGGCCTGCTGGTGGCTCGAGCCGCTGTGGCGCCTCTTGCGCCGGCACGTCATGGGCTCGACCCGGATCTTCGCCGATGACAGTGTGCCACGAACATGCCGACGAAAGGAGGTGTGGTGCTGATCGAGCGATGAGGGACGGCCCCTCGGGGTCGGTCGTCAGGGACAGGCCCCAAACCGCTGCGAGCCGCGTCGGTCAAAAGCCCTCGTGGTGAGCGTCGCAGGAAAAGGCGGGACATCATCCCGTCAGGTGAGTGTCGGAGAGGCGAGCGAGAGCGAACCGCTGATGACGTGTCGAAAGCGTACAGACGATGCCGAAACCGGGAGGTTGTCGTTGGCCCGGGACGAGTCTGGGGGGCGCCCTGATTACTGCCCAGGCGGCATCCGGCATGGAGGCGGCGCGACTCCGGCACAGGCGCTCGTTCGGAACGTGGGAACCTGCCGCCCCGGTGCGAAGGGAGACGCTCGAGCGGGCAGCCCCCGCGAGGGCCAGAGTACCGATACGGGGCGGAGGGGCGGAGTGACCCGTAGTAGGGGTGAGGGCCGCGACAAACGGCCGGACCGAAGGGGTCGCGTCGCCCGGCCCCATCCCGGCGGCAACCGGTGACGGGAGGACCGGCGTGGGTGGGGCGAAGCCGTTCGACATTCCCAAGAAGGAGGTCTGGGAAGCCTTCAAGAAGGTGAGGGCGAACGACGGTGCGGCCGGGGTCGACGGCGTGTCGATCGCGGAGTTCGAGGCTGACCTGACGGGCAACCTCTACAAGCTCTGGAACCGGCTGTCGTCGGGCAGCTACTTTCCTCCCCCGGTCCGCCGGGTCGACATCCCCAAGCCCGACGGCGGCACGCGCCCGCTCGGCGTCCCGACGGTCGCGGACCGCGTGGCTCAGGAGGTCGTCCGGCGCCGCCTGGAGCCGCTGGTGGAACCCCGGTTCCACCCGGACTCCTACGGCTACCGACCGGGCCGCTCGGCGCTCGACGCCGTCGCGGCGGCACGCCAGCGGTGCTGGCGATTCGATTGGGTCCTCGATCTCGACATCAAGGGCTTCTTCGACAGTATCCCGCACGACCTTCTCCTGAAGGCGGTGCGGCATCATACTGATTGCCGCTGGACACTCTTGTACATCGAGAGATGGCTGACAGCACCGGTGCAGATGGAGGACGGTAGTCTTCATCCGCGGGGGTGCGGGACACCGCAAGGCGGGGTGATCAGCCCCGTCCTCGCGAACCTGTTCTTGCATTATGCTTTCGACATGTGGATGCGTCGGGTCTTCCCTGCCATCCCGTTCGAGCGCTACGCGGATGACGTCATCTGCCACTGCCGCACCCAGGCGGAAGCCGAGCGGCTCAAGGCGGCGCTCGACGCGCGCCTGGCCGCGTGCGGTCTGGCCCTGCACCCGGAGAAGACGAGGGTCGTCTACTGCCGGGACACCGACCGCCCCGGCGACCACCCGGTCCACAAGTTCACCTTCCTCGGCTACGAGTTCCGTCCGAGGCTGGTGCGCTGGCGGGCCGGCCAGTACCGGGTCGGCTTCACGCCCGCCGTCGGTCCGAAGGCGCTGAAGGCCATCCGCACGGAAGTGCGGCGCTGGCGGCTGCACCGGCGGACCGACAAGGAGCTCGCCGATCTGGCGCGGATGTTCAACCCGATCATCCGGGGCTGGATCCTCTACTACGGCAAGTTCCACCGCTCCGCCCTGTATCCCGCCCTCCGGCACATCGACCTCTACCTGGGACGATGGGCCTGCAAGAAGTTGAAGCGACACCGCGGACACCAGCGGCGCGCCCACCGGTGGCTGGCCCGAGAGGCTCAGGCCCGGCCACGGCTGTTCGCGCACTGGTCCTTCCTCCGCGGGTCGGGCTGGGCGACAAGAGCCGTATGAGCCGAGAGGTTCACGTACGGTTCTGTGAGCGCGCGGGGGTGAGATTCCCCCGCGCGACTCGACCCACGCTGCCGGTGCTCGACCCGGGCCGGGGCCGGACCAAGACCGGCCGGCTGTGGGGCTACGCGATCGACGATCGGCCCTGGGGCGGCACGACCCCGCCGGCGGTGGTCTACCTCTACGCCGAGGACCGCAAGGGCGAGCACCCGGCCGCGCACCTGGCCGGGTTCACGGGCGTGCTGCAGGTGGACGGCTACGGCGGCTTCAAGAGCCTGCTCGCGGACCGTCCGCCCGGGGAGATCCGTCTCGCCTTCTGTTGGGCGCACTGCCGGAGGCGCTTTTACGAGATCCA
Organism: Candidatus Binatia bacterium; assembly: GCA_035631035.1. Lineage (NCBI taxonomy): Bacteria > Candidatus Binatota > Binatia (SeqCode) > Binatia bacterium. The sequence continues at coordinate 2,477 of DASQJL010000069.1, forward strand.
TCAGGCCACAGGCTCACCCTTGGCCGCGGAGGCGCTGCGCCGGATCGGCGAGCTCTACGAAGTGGAGGCGGAGATCCGCGGCCGCGCCCTGCCGAGGAGCGGCGAACGGTCCGGCAGGAGCGCAGCCGGCCCATCGTGGACGCCCTGCACGCCTGGCTCACCGCCCAGCTGGCGCGGGTCTCGGGCAAGTCCGGCCTCGCCGAGGCGATCCGCTACGCCCTGCGCCACTGGAGCGGGCTGGTGCTGTTCCTCGACGACGGCCGCATCGAGCTGGGTAGAGTCGAG
>DASQJL010000070.1 GCA_035631035.1 Candidatus Binatia bacterium
TAGCGGGCGTCGGGCTCCTTGGCCAGGCACTTCTCGATCACCGCGCGCAGTCCGACCGGCACGCGCCCCGACACCGGCCCGGGTGCCGCGTTCACGATGGCGTCGGCGAGCTGCACCACCGAGCCGCCGCCGAACGGAAGGCGGCCCATCGTCATCTCGTAGAGCATCACGCCGAACGACCAGACGTCGCTCCGCGCGTCGGCCTTTCCGCCCAGCAGCACCTCGGGCGGGAGGTAGTTCGGCGTGCCCAGGATCAGCCCGGACCGCGTGAGGTCGAGCTCCGCCGCGCTGACCGGGCGCGAGTCGTCCTGGACCCGCTTCGCCAGCCCGAAGTCGAGCACCTTGGCCCAGCCCTCGGGAGTGACCATGACGTTCGCGCTCTTCAAGTCGCGATGGATCACGCCGCGCTTGTGCGCGTACTCCAGGGCGGAGGCGATCTGGAGCGCGAGCATCGGGATCGAATCGGCGGCGAGCGTCCCCCCGCGGATCCGCTCGGCGAGCGGGCTCCCCTCCACCAGCTCCATCACGATGAAGAGCGCCCCCTCCTCCTTCCCGACCTCGTAGATGTGGGCGATGTGGGGGTGGTTCAGCGACGAGGCGGTGCGGGCCTCGCGGACCAGGCGGGTGCGCGCCTCCTCGTTCAACACCGCGTCGGGAGGGAGCACCTTGATCGCCACGTCGCGCTGCAGCCTCGGATCGTGGGCGCGGTAGACCTCCCCCATGCCCCCCACGCCGAGGGGGGCCAGGACACGGTAGTGCCCGAGGGTGGTTCCGGATGTGAGGGGCATGGAGTGACTAAAGCAGAACCGCGGGCGGCCGGATATGCGAAAGGGCCTTGATGCGAGCCAGGAGCGCGGAATCTGGAGAATTGAAGCGGGGCGTGTCAGACTCCGGTCATGTACAGAGGATTTCCGTCATGAGCCGGCGCGGCCCCAAGACCAAGGCGATGCCGGGGCTGGGCACGCCCGACCCGCGCAGCGCCTCGCGCGGACGCTGGACCTCCCTGCCTCCCGACGTTCTCCGGGGGGTGCGGAAGCGCGTGGCCGTCTTCGCGCTGGCCATCGCGGGGATCTGGGCGCTGGTATTGTTCGTGCACGACGTGGTCGCGCCGCTGATCGGACACCACCACACGGCCGCCATGGGGTGGCCCTATCCCGGGAACGTCATCGGCGCCATCGGACTCCTGACCGCGCTCGCCGTCTGGCTCTACGCGCGGCGAAACCAGTGCGATTGCCACAGGATGATCAACCTGGCGCTCGTGTTCCAGGTCGTGACCTCGGCGCTGATCGCGATCCAGGCCAACTGGACGCCGGTGCTCGGCGACCCTCGCGTCTCCTGGCTCTGTCTCCTGATCCTCATCACGCCCGCCATCGTGCCGACGCCGCCCTTGAAGACGCTCGTGGTTTCGCTCCTGATCGCCACGATGGATCCGGTCGCGCTCGCGCTCGCCGCCATGCGCGACGTGCCGATGTCCCACGATCCCTACATGATGCTCTGGTACCTGCTTCCGAATTACATCTGCGTCGGGCTGGCACTCATCCCTTCGACGTTGATCAGCGGGCTGGGGCGCCGCGTGAACGAGGCGCGCGAGCTGGGCGCCTACCAGCTGGATGAGCTGCTCGGGAAGGGAGGCATGGGCGAGGTCTATCGCGCGCGCCACCGGATGCTCGCGCGGCCGGCCGCGATCAAGCTGATCCGCCCCGAGACGCTGGGCGACGCGGAGGGCTCGCGCGTGATGATCCAGCGCTTCCACCGCGAGGCGCAGGCCGCGGCGCTGCTCCGCTCCCCGCATACGATCAATCTGTACGACTTCGGCGTGACCGACGAGGGGGTCTTCTACTACGTGATGGAGCTGCTCGACGGCTTCGATCTCGACACGCTGGTGCGGCGCTTCGGCCCCCTGCCGCCGGAGCGCGCGATCGTGCTGATGCAGCACGTCTGCCGCTCGCTGGGCGAGGCGCACTCGCGCGGATTGATCCATCGCGACGTGAAGCCCTCGAACATCTTCACCTGCCGGCTCGGGCTGAACGTGGATTTCGGGAAGGTGCTCGACTTCGGGCTGGTCAAGGTCTCGGAGCCGCTGCACGGATCGGGCGAGACCGCCGCGCTCCTGACGCAGGCCGACCTCGCCACCGGCACGCCCGCGTTCATGGCGCCCGAGGTCGCGACGGGCGACGGGCCGGTGGACCGGCGCGTCGACATCTATGCCCTGGGCTGCGTGGGCTACTGGCTGTTGACCGGGAAACTCGTGTTCGAGGCCGAGACGCCGATCAAGACGATGCTGCGCCACGTCCAGGCCCAGCCGGCGCCACCGTCGGAGGTAAGCGAGCTGGAGATTCCCGAGGAGCTGGATCGCCTGATTCTGCAGTGTCTCGCGAAGCATCCGGATCAAAGGCCTGGCGACGCCATCACGCTTGGGTGCGCGCTGGAGTCGGTGCCGGTACGGGAGCGGTGGACCACGGCCCGCGCGGAGAAGTGGTGGGAGATTCACAGCCCGGCGCCCGCGCCGATGACGGAGCTGAGGCCCCCGACGCCGGTGGAGACGCTGCACGCTGCGAAGTAGTGCCCCGCGAGCCGCAGCTCGCGGAACTCTCTGTTGCAACGTGGGCTCTGCAGATCCAGACCCCCTTACTTTCTCAATTCCTCCAGCTTGATCGCGATCGAATCGTTCATACGCAGGAGATCGTCCAGCGCCTCGCCGTGAGGCCGCGTCGTCGCCGCGCGCCGGGTGCGGTCGGGCTCGAGGAAGGGCCAGAGCGGCTTTCGAATGTCGGCGGGAAGGACGGTCTCCAGGTATTCGAGCGCGGTGCCGCGCAGCAAGGGGTCGCCGGTGTGCAGCGCGCGGAACGCGATCCGGAGCGGCTTCCGGGGAAGGACCAGCGCGAACAGGGTGAAGACGTGCTCCAGGCTTCGGTCGGCCCGGTCGCGCACCAGCTCGTCCATGACGGGCGACCACGCCTCGTCGTCCGAACGATCGAGCAGCCCGCGGCTCTCCCACGCGGCGGCCGAGACCTCCACTTCGCGGCGCACGGCGCCATAGACGATCTCGGCCGGCACCGAGAGCGCGGGATCGAGCGCCAGGAGATGCGCCAGCGCGCGGCCCGAGCGGTAGCGCACCTCGAAGCGGCGGTCGGTCATGGAGAGCAGGAGCGCCTGGACGGAGCGCGTATCGGCGACCGTCCCCAGGACCAGCGGCACGCGCCGGCGGATCGTGAAGTCGGAATCGGGATCCAGGATCGGCTCGACCAGCGCGTCGATCGCGCCGGAGCCCGCGCGGCGGAGCGCGGCGATCGCGTCCTGCGCGACGGGATCCCAGGCGAGGAGCGAGACGGCCTGCGGCAGGAGCGAATCGGAGAGCGGCGCCTCCCCGAGCGCGCGGCGGACCGTCTCGGGGTCGCGGGATCGCAGCGCGCGGGCTCGTGCGGCTTCGGGTCCGTCGTCTCCAGGCTGGCCGGTTAATATATATCTTAACTCGGTCCGGGACGAATGGGGTGGGGCTCCGCCCGCCGTGATGGGTCCCGGCGCGACACCTCCCTCGACCTGCGCG
>DASQJL010000071.1 GCA_035631035.1 Candidatus Binatia bacterium
GATGCGCTTCGTGATGCCGCGAAGCTCGGGCGTTGGGTCCAGGAAATGTGTAACCGGGGCCAGAGTTGAGGTCCACGTCGCCTCTCCGGCTCCAGTCGGAGCCGCGCCGGCCGCGGTCGAAGCTGGGCCGGATGTCCTGGAAGCAGCACCTGCCGCGGTCGCGCCCGCGCCGACCACCGGGGCCTCCAGCGTGCGGACGAACGTGTTCGGCGGCTCCTTCGGGCTCTCGCGCCGCGTGAAGAACCGCGAGCGCCCCGGACCGGCCCAGCCCAGGAACGATTCGTAGACGTCCTTGTCGCAGCGGAAGAGCCGCTCGGTCCTCAACGTCTTGAGATCGAATCGATCCAGGAACGGGCGATCTCCGGAAGGCGTCGCGCCGGCTCCGGCGAGATAGATCGATGCCCCGTCGCGATCGATCACCGAGAAGCCGTTCGCGAGCGGCCGGAACAGGGGGTCGCCGGGCGCCATGTACTTCTCGTTCACGCTCAGGTCCCAGATCACGCGCGTCGTCGCGCCGGGGGCGCTCAGGTCCACCTGATACGTCGTCTCCCAGCGGCGCTCGCGGTCGAATTCCTGGACCAGCGCGATTCCCGACGAGTCGGTCCATGCGATGCCGTCGAAGCGCTCCTTCAGCCGCAGGAGCTCCGACGCCTCCCCCGAGAAGGGCGCGGCCCACGCCAGGAGCCGGTCCCGATGCGGCACCTTCACATCGGGATCGCCCTGATCCAGCGCCTCGACGTAGAAGAGCGTCGCCGGAGCCGTGGGACGCCAGGAGTAGAAGCGCGGCCCGGTGGGCACTCCCTCCGGAGGAACCTGGTCGGCGAGCGCCAAGCTCGCGAGACGCCGCTCAACCTGCGCGTGGCGGTCCCAGATCTCCACCTCCCGCGGAAAGCGCCACCAGGCGTGGAGGTGGGAGTAGGGCCGGTGGATCCGTTCCACGATGAAGTGCTCGCCGTCCGGTGAGGGCTGGATCGATCCGAAGAGATCGGCCTTTCCGAACCGCGTGACCGTTCCGCTCAGGACGTCCACGAAGGCGAGCGCCGAGGACCCGTAGTAGTCGAACAGGTCCTCGTCGTGGGCGGTCTCGAGGACGTCGCGCCGCTCGTAGGTGCTTCCGATGCCGTGCTGGCCCGAGCCCTCCTGCACGTCGGGGCCGGTCGGAACCGGCGGCAGGCGCGGAGGCGGGCCGCGATCGGGGTCCACCAGCTTCACGAGAAGCGTCCGCTGGTCCGGCATCCAGAGATAGGACCATCCGAGCGCGGCATTCAGATGGACGCGCGGAATCCTTCGCGCCGTGGCCTGGGCGACGTCGAGCACCCAGAGCTCCAGGCTGTCCTTGGCGGTGTTCGTGAAGGCGACGCGCTTGCCATCGGCGCTCCAGAGCGGGCTGCCGATCCGGATGCTGTCGGGGAGCGTCACGCGACGCCCTTCGCCAACGTTAGCGCGCTCGCCGTGGCGGCGCTTCCCGTCCGTGGGTTCGGGAGCGTCTGCCAGGGACTTCACCGTGAGCCCCAGGAAATAGGGCGCGCGGTGGGGACCGTTGGTGACGGGATTCACCCGCACGCCCGCCAGCTTCACCTTGGGCGCGGCAAGATCGGCGAGCGGCGGGGATCCGGGACGCTCGGCGATCAGGAGCGCGTCGCGCGCGGGGCTCAGCCAGACCGCCGGAAAGGGCGGCGCCTGGAGCACCTTCTCCACTTCGGGGATCGGCTTGTGGTAGTAGGCCTCTTGCGCCGCTGCGGGACCGGCGAGGCCGAGGATGGCAACGATGGACGGGACGAGGAGGCGCATCGGCGTCCTCGACTGTATCACGCGCGCTTCCGGGCGATGACCGCCGCGTTGTTCGCGAAGTCGCAGCCCAGCAGCTTCTGCTTCACCCAACGTTGCAGGCCGGTGCGCATGGCGACGGCAAAACCCTCGCGCTCGGGTCCCAGCACCACGCGGTAGCCCGTCACGTCCAGCTCTTCGACCGTGAAGAACGCCCATAGATCGTGCAGCGCATACGTGTGCACGTGGGTCATGTCCCAGGAACGGGGCTCCGGCAGATAGGCGGCATTGGGCGTCTGCAGCACCAGCACGCCTCGCGGGGAGAGCAGCTCGAGCATCCGCCGCAGCAGCGCGATGCCGTCGCTCAGCGGCAGATGCTCCAGCACGTCGAGACACAGAATGGCGCCATACGTCCGGCGCACCTCGTTCAGGTCGGCGTACGTCCAGGGCCCGCCGTCGCCGATGTCCTGGGTGTGGTATTCGCCGCGATAGCCGGCAGCCTGCAGCTTCCGCATGACGCGGAGGTCGCCGGCGCCGACGTCGAGCAGGGAGGGTGCGTCGCGGATCGCCTCGAAGTAGACGCGCTCGATGTCGCAGAGGCTGTCGGTTTCCCACCATCGCCGTACGGGGAAGCGGGGGAATCCGCGCTTCAGGAGCGCTTTCCGCTTCCAGTAGGTCTCGTACGCCGGATGGCCGGACAACCGGACCTGCCTCCTTGGAAGGGCGGTGTGGAGGGCGGAGCCGCCGCGACGGACCGCCTACTCCTTGAAGGGCCGCCCGAGAGGGGGGCCTACTCCTTCAGCAGCTTCGCGAACTCGTCGGTGAGCGCGGGGACGATCTGGTAGAGGTCGCCTACGACGCCGTAGCTGGCCACCTTGAAGATGGGCGCCTCTTTGTCTTTATTGATGGCGACGATGGTCCGCGCGGAGGACATTCCGGCCAGGTGCTGGATGGCGCCTGAGATTCCCACGGCAAAATAGAGCGTGGGGTTCACGACCTTTCCGGTCTGGCCCACTTGATAACTGTGATCGATCCAGCCGGCGTCCACCGCGGCGCGCGAGGCGCCCAGCGTGGCGCCGAGCACTTTACAGAGCTTTCGCAATAATTCGAAATTCTCGGGACCGCCCATGGCGCGGCCTCCGCTGACGATGATGTTGGCCTCGGTCAGGTCGGCCACGCCGCCCTCGGTGGCTTCGAACGAGACGACCCGCGCGCGCACGCGCACGTCGCCCAGCGCGATCGTCTCGACCGCGGCGCTGCGCGCGGCATCGGCCGCGGCGGGCTGGAAGGTATTCGGACGGACCGACGCCACGCACGGCCTCGCGGCGCCGAACGCGACCTGCGCGAAGGCTTTGCCCGCGAACACCGGGCGGCGCGCGATGAGTCCGCCGTCCTTCCACTCGAATCCCACGCAGTCGGAAGCGAGTCCCGCGCCGAGCCGCGCTGCGGCGCGCGCGGAGAGATCGCGTCCCTGGCCCGTCGCGCCGAAGAGGAGCACTTCGGGGGACAGAGCCTCCACCGCCTGCTTCACCGCTTCGGCGTACGCCTCGGGAGCGTAGGTCTCCAGCGCCGGTCCCGTGACGTGCACGACGCGATCGGCTCCGAACGTCGCGAGACGCTCCGCTTCGCCGGCCGCGGCGGGTCCGATCACCACCGCGCCGACCGTGCCGCCCGCCTCGGCGGCCAGGCGCTTCGCCTCGGCCAGCATCTCCAGCGCGATCTTCCGGACCGCGCCGCCCTTCGTCTCCGCGACGACCGCGACCTTCACCGGGCTGGCCATCAGATCGCCTTCGCTTCTTCGCGGAGGAGACGCACCAGCTCGCGGGCGGTGTCGGCCGGCTCCCCCTCGAGCACGCGCCCCGCCGATCGGGCGGGGGGCGGCAGGAATTCCAGGAAGCGCACGCCCGCCGCACCCTCGCCTACCGACGTGGGATCGACGCCGAGATCGGCGAGCGTCCATTCGGGAATGGTCTTCTTCTTCACGGCCATGATCCCCTTGAGCGAGGCGTAGCGCGGCTCGTTCAGACCCTTCTGCGCCGTGATCACGGCGGGCAGCTCGAACTCGACCGTCTCGGCGCCCCCTTCGACTTCACGATGCGCGGTGCCTTTCTTCGCGCCCGGGTCGACGGCCAGTTTCACGACCACCGAGACGTGGGGCACGTCGAGCCGCTCGGCCAGCATCACGCCGACCTGCGACCAGTCGTGATCCACGCCCTGCTTGCCGGTCAGGATCAGGTCGAAGCCGATCTTCTTCGCGGCGGCGGCGAGCACGGTCGCGACCGTGCCCGGGTCGCCCAGGGCGACGCCGTCTCCCCTGAGCCACACCCCTTCGTCGGCGCCCAGGGAGAGGCCGTACTTGATCGCCTCCTTCACGCGCTCGGGCCCCAGGCTCGCGACGGTGACCTTGCCGGCGCCCAGGCGCTCCTTGATCCGAAGCGCCTCCTCGATGGCGAATTCGTCGTAGGGGTTCGCGATCCACTTCACGCTCGAGACGTCGACCTGGCCATTCTGGATTTGAATGCGGGTCTCGGTGTCGGGCACCTGCTTGACGAAGACGAGAAGATTCAAAACGGTTCCCCCAATTGGCTTCCAGCGGTGAGCCGGGCAGTATAGTACGATGCCTCCCATGGTGGAAGAGCCCGGCGCCCGCGCCCGCCATCCGTTCCTGGCGCGCCTCTCCGAGGGAATCCTGCTCGCCGACGGGGCGATGGGGACCTTTCTCTACGACAAGGGCATCCCCTTCGATCGCTCGTTCGACGCGCTGAACCTGACCGAGCCCTCCCTGATCCAATCGGTCCATCGCGAGTACATCCGCGCGGGCGCCGAGGTGATCGAGACGAACACGTTCGGGGCGAACCGATTCCGTCTTGCCGCGCACGGCGTCACCGATCCGCCGCGCCAGGTGAACCGGGCCGGCGCCCAGATCGCGCGGAACGCGCGCGAAGAGGTGGGCGAGCCGGTCTTCGTGGCCGGAGCGATCGGCCCGCTCGGAAAGCCGGTGGCGCCGCTCGGGACGATCCCGCGCGACGAGGCGCTCGCCGCCTACCGCGAGCAGGCGGAGGGGCTGGTCGAGGGGGGCGTCGATCTCCTGATCGTGGAGACCCAGACCGACCTCCAGGAAGCCCTGCTCGCGGTGGATGCGGTGCGCTCGGTCACGGCCGATCTGCCTCTGGTCGTGGAGATGACCTACACCGAGGACGGCCGAACGCTGCACGGCACCTATCCCGAGGACGCGGTGCGCGCGCTCACCGCGAAGGCGGTGGACGTGATCGGGGCGAACTGCAGCGTGGGGCCGAACGAGCTGCTCGAGATCGTGGAGCGCTACGCGCGGAAGAGCGCCCGTCCCATCGCGGTCATGCCGAATGCCGGGCTCCCGCGGCTGGTGAACGGCCGCTTCCTCTATCTCTCCTCGCCCGAATACTTCGCCGACTACGCGGTGCGCTTCGCCGAGGCGGGCGCGCGGCTGATCGGCGGCTGCTGCGGCACGACGCCGGCGCACGTCCGGAGAATGAGGGATGCTCTCGCGCGAAAGCGCGAGCGCCTGAACGCGGCGGGCTTGACCGGCGCGCCCTCGGCTCGAACCGGAGAAGGGGACGGCGCCTCCGGGCATACACCGCGCGGCGCCGTCACCGTCGATCCCGAGCGGGAGCGCCCCCGAGCCACCGTCGAGGAATCGGCCCCCGCCGGCGACCCCGCCCTGCGCTCCCGCCTCGCCGGCAAGATCGCGAGGCGCGAATTCGTCGTGAGCGTCGAGGTGGATCCGCCCCGCGGCATCCGGCCCCGGAAGATGATCGAGGGGGCAACCCTCCTGAAATCGTCGGGCGTGGACATGATCAACGTGGCCGACAGCCCGATGGCGCGCGTGCGCATGTCCTCGATCGCCCTGGCGACGATGATCCAGAGCCAGGTCGGGATCGAGACGATCCTCCACTTCACCTGCCGCGACCGGAACCTCATGGGGATCCAGTCCGACCTGATGGGGGCGCACGCCCTCGGCATCCGGAACATCCTGGCGCTCACCGGCGACCCGCCGCGGGCGGGGGACTATCCCAACACCACGGCGGTTTTCGACGTGGACTCGATCGGGCTCATCCGGGTGCTTGGGCAGCTCAACGCGGGGGTCGATCTGGGGGGGAACTCGATCGGCGAGCCCACGCGCTTCGTGATCGGCTGCGCCGTGAACCCCTCGGCGGAGAACTTCGACCAGGAGCTGGAGCGCTTCCGCGCCAAGGTGGAGGCCGGCGCCGAGTTCGCCATGACCCAGCCGCTCTACGAGCTCTCCACGCTGACCCGCTTCCTGGAGGCCGTGCCGAAGCCGCGGATTCCGGTGCTGCTGGGCCTCCTCCCGCTCCAGAGCCACCGCCACGCCGAGTTCCTCCACAACGAGGTGCCCGGGATCGTGATTCCCGACCCTGCCCGCAAGGCCATGCGGGAAGCCGGGGACCGGGGGATCGATGTTGGCATCGAAATGTGCCTCGATCTCCTGGTCGAAGCCCGCGCGCTGGTCGAAGGGGCCTATCTGATGCCTTCCTTCGGCCGCTACGAAGTCGTGGCCCGGGTGGTCGAGGCGGTGGTCCCGGGCGCCCGCGCCTGAAAACGGCCAATCCGGGCCCAATCTTCTTGTTGCCCAATCACTTCGGTGCTAGGATCATGGGCACCTGAAGGCACAGTCCGCTTGCGAGAGTGGCGGAACTGGCAGACGCGCGGGACTTAGGATCCCGTGAGGCAACTCGTGGGGGTTCAACTCCCCCCTCTCGCACCACTTTGACGAGGAGTGACGGGTTTGAGGGTCGACGTTCGAGACACCGGGGTCTGGCAGAAGACGCTGATGATCGAGGTGCCGGCGGAGGAGCTGGACGCCGATTTCGAGGCCGTCATCGAGGATTACCGCCGCAAGGCCTCCATCCCGGGGTTCCGGAAGGGGAAGGTGCCGCGGAGCGTCCTGGAGCTACAGTTTGGCCACTCCCTCGAGCACGACGTGCTCGAGCGGGCGGTCAAGCGCTCCTACGAGTCGGCCGTTCGGGAATCGAAGCTCGAGCCGATCACCTTTCCCGAGATCGGGAAGATCACGTTCGACAAGGGGAAGCCGCTCAGCTATGAAGCCAAGGTCGACGTTCGGCCTGAGGTAACCCCCAAGAACTACGAGGGTTTGGAGCTTCCGACCCGCGACACCGAAGTCCCCGACGAGGCGGTGGAGAAGGCGCTCGAGGACCTCCGGCAGCGCGCGGCGCAGTGGGAAGACGTCGACCGCCCGGCGAACGAGGGGGACGCCCTCCTCGTGGACTACGCCCGGCTGAACGCCAAGGGAAAGCCGGTCCGCCGCTCGGAGCAGAAGGACGCGCAGCTCGAGCTCTCCGCCTCGGGGCTCCTGCCCGAGTTCAAGGAGCACCTGGTCGGCCGGAAGGCGGGCGACCACGTCACGTTCGACGTGCAGTATCCGCAGGAGTTCGGCAACGAGGAGCTGCGCGGGCGCACCGTGACCTTCGCCGTCCAGGTCAAGGCCGTGCGCGAGCGCCGTCCCCGCGAGCTGAACGACGAGCTGGCCGTGGAGCTGGCGGGCATGCGCGATTTGGCCGAGCTTCGCGCGCGCATTCGGCTCAATATGGAGGGCGAGTCGCGGCTGGAGCTCCAGCGGGAGCAGGACGAAGCCCTGGCCGCGCAGCTCGTCGAGAAGAATCCCTTCGAGCTGCCGGAATCGATGATCGCCGAGTATCTGGAAGACCTCCTGCAGCGTCTAAACCGCGAGGGCCGGGAGCTTACGGAGGAAGACGCGGACCGGTTCCGGAACGAATACCGGCCGCACGCCGAGAAGCGGCTCAAGCGGGACCTGCTCCTCGACGCGCTCGCCCGGATGGAGAAGCTGGAGGTCACCGACGAGGAGATCGACCAGGCGATCCGCGCCGCCGCCGAGGGTGAATTGAACGAGGCCGAGACCGAGCGCCTCCTGCGCCATGAGGGGCAGCGGGACCGGGTCCGGGCCCACATTTCCGAACGGAAGGCCCTGGCACTCCTCCGGGAGCGGGCCCGGGCCAAAACATTGATCGTAACGCCTTAAGATGATGCGCCTTGTTCCCGATCTTCTGGGCACGCGGGTCGGCCCCGGGATCCAAGGTGTGGATGGCAGCCTCAGGGAGGAGCACTGAACATGTCGCTGGTGCCGATGGTTGTGGAGCAAAGCGGGCGCGGAGAACGGGCCTACGACATCTTCTCGCGCCTCTTGAAAGACCGGATCGTCTTCATCGGGACGCCGATCGACGACGTCGTGGCGAACCTGGTCATCGCGCAGCTCCTGTTCCTGGAATCCGAGGATCCGGACCGTGACGTGAACCTGTACATCAACTCGCCGGGCGGCGTCGTTTCGGCGGGACTCGCGATCTACGACACGATGCAGTTCATCAAGCCGGACGTGGCGACGATCTGCATGGGGCAGGCGGCCAGCATGGCGGCGCTCCTCCTCGCTTCCGGCGCGAACGGCAAGCGCTCGGCGCTGCCGCACTCGCGCATTATGATCCACCAGCCGCTGGGCGGCAGCCAGGGGCAGGCGACCGACATCGAGATCTACACGAAGGAGATCCTCACGCTCCGCACCGAGCTGAACAAGATCCTCGTGCGGCACACCGATCAGCCGCTTCCCAAGATCGAGAAGGACACCGACCGCAACTTCTTCATGTCGGCGGAGGAAGCCAAGGCGTACCGCATCGTGGACAAGGTGATCACGAAAATGGACCTCAAGGAGAAGAAGCCCGAGCCGGTGCCCGTCGGCTAACCGGCCCGGACCGAGACCCGACCCATGAAGAAGCGCGTCCATTCGCCGCATCCGATCCGCTGCAGCTTCTGCGGCCGCGGCCAGGACGAGGTCAGCCGCCTCGTCTCCGGCCCGTCGGTCTACATCTGCAGCGAGTGCGTCAAGCTGTGCAACGACATCCTCGAAGGCGAAACCGATCATGCGGCGGGGCTTCCCAAGGGCTCGCTCCCGAAGCCGGCGGAGATCAAGAAGGTCCTCGACGATTACGTCGTGGGGCAGGATCGCGCCAAGAAGACGCTCTCGGTCGCGGTCTACAACCACTACAAGCGCATCTATTCCGGCGGCGCCGTCGAAGACGTCGAGCTGGAGAAGTCGAACATCCTCCTCGTCGGTCCGACCGGCACCGGGAAGACGCTCCTGGCCCGCACGCTGGCGCGGATCCTCAAGGTCCCCTTCGCCATCGTCGACGCGACCTGCCTCACCGAGGCGGGCTACGTCGGGGAAGACGTGGAGAACATCCTGGTCCGCCTGCTCCAGGCCACCGACTTCAACGTGGTGAACGCCGAGCACGGCATCGTCTACATCGACGAGCTGGACAAGATCTCCCGCAAGTCGGAGAACCCCTCGATCACGCGCGACGTCTCGGGCGAGGGCGTGCAGCAGGCGCTCTTGAAGATCCTCGAGGGCACGGTCGCCAACGTGCCGCCCCAGGGCGGCCGGAAGCACCCGCAGCAGAAGTACATCGAGGTGAACACCAAGGACATCCTCTTCATCTGCGGCGGCGCCTTCGAGGGCCTGGAGAAGATCATCGAGCGGCGCGTGAGCAACAAGGCGATGGGCTTCGGCGCCGACATCAAGAGCCGCAAGGATCGGAACCTGGGCGAGATGCTCTCCCTGGTCGAGCCGGAGGATCTCCTCCGCTACGGGCTCATCCCCGAGCTGGTGGGGCGCCTCCCGGTGATCGGCGCGCTGGATTCGCTCAGCAAGTCCTCGCTGGTGGACATCCTGACCAAGCCGAAGAACGCGATCACCAAGCAGTACCAGAAGTTCTTCGAGATGGAAGGGGTCAAGCTGGAGTTCTCGGAAGACGGTCTCGAAGCGGTCGCCGAGCTGGCGCTGAAGCGCGGCACGGGCGCTCGCGGCCTCCGGGCGGTGCTCGAAGAGTCGATGCTCGATCTCATGTACGAGATCCCGTCGCGCCTGGAAGTCGTCGGGTGCACGATCACGCGGGAAGTCATCGAGAAGAAGACGCCTCCGATCCTCGCCTTCCGCGGAGACCGCCGGCGCAAGGAAGCGTAGGACGCAGAGGCAGGGAGCCCCGACGCGCCGGGGCGAAGCGGCGCGGCCCCCGCGGCATCTAAGACCGTAGCAACCGTACCCATACACGACTCCGGCCGGCTGGCCCCGGGCCCGTGCCCCGGGTTGGCGCCGGTTTTCCGTACCGAGGGAACCCCATGATCCGTATCGAGCGTGACGGCGAAGTGTTCGAGATCCGGGACAAGATTCCGCTCCTCCCGCTTCGCGACGTGGTGATCTACCCGTACATGACCATCCCGCTCCTCGTGGGACGGAGCGCTTCGGTGAACGCCATCGAGGCGGCCGTCCAGCGCGACCGCGTCGTGTTCGTGCTCGCCCAGAAGCGCCCCGAGGTGGCCGATCCGGCCTCCAAGGACCTCTATCGCGTCGGGACCGTCGTGCGCGTGCTCCAGCTCTTCCGGCTTCCGGACGGGACCATGCGCGTGCTGGTCGAGGGCATCTGCCGGGGACGCGGGAAGAAGTTCTTCTCGGAGAAGGACTCGATGTCGGCGTCCGTGGGGATCCTCAAGGACGACGTGAAGCAGGACGCCCAGCTCGAGGCCCTGATGCGGAACGTCCTCGCCTCGTTCAACGACTACGTGCACCTGAACCGGCGCGTGCCGGACGAGGTGCTCGCCACCGCGAACAACATCACGAACCCGGTGCTGCTCTCCTACACCGTGGCGTCGCACCTCCTGCTCAAGGTCAACGTGAAGCAGGCGATTCTCGAGGAGGACGACGTCCTCGAGCGCTTCCGGCTGCTCTCCAAGACGCTCGCGAGCGAGCTCGAAATTCTCAAGTTGGAGCGGAAGATCGAGGGCCAGGTCCGCAGCCAGGTCACGAAGAACCAGAAGGAGTTCTACCTCAACGAGCAGCTCAAGGCGATCCGCAAGGAGCTGGGTTACGCCAACGAGTTCTCGAACGAGGTGGAGGAGCTGGTCGCGCAGGTCAAGAAGGCGAAGATGCCGAAGGACGTCCACGAAAAGGCGATCAAGGAGCTGGACAAGCTCGGCAAGATGTCCTTCATGTCGCCCGAGGCCACCGTCGTCCGCAACTACATCGACTGGCTCGTCGCGCTCCCGTGGAGCGTCCTGACCGAGGACAACGGGGACATCGCCGCGGTCGAGAAGATCCTGAACGAGGACCACTACGGCCTGAAGAAGGTGAAGGAGCGAATCCTCGAGTACCTCGCCGTGATGAAGCTGGCGGGCTCCCTGAAGGGCCCCATCCTATGCTTCGTCGGCCCGCCGGGCGTGGGGAAGACCTCCCTCGGGAAGTCGATCGCGCGCGCGCTGGGGCGCAAGTTCTCGCGCATGTCGCTGGGCGGCGTCCGGGACGAGGCGGAGATCCGCGGACACCGGCGCACCTACATCGGGTCGATGCCGGGGCGCATCGTGCAGGCGCTGCGCAAGGCCGGCTCGCGCAATCCCGTCATGCTCCTCGACGAGATCGACAAGCTGGGCACCGATTTCCGGGGCGACCCGGCGTCGGCGCTGCTCGAGGTGCTGGATCCCGAGCAGAACCACACGTTCAACGACCACTACCTCGAGGTGGACCTCGACCTGTCGCAGGTCATGTTCATCACGACGGCGAACAGTCTGTATTCCATCCCTTCGGCGCTCCTCGACCGCATGGAGATCGTGCGGCTCCCTGGGTATCTCGAATTCGAGAAGGTCCGGATCGCGAAGGACTTCCTGATCCCGAAGGAGCTCAAGGCGCACGGGCTGGAGGAGAAGGATCTCAAGATCACCGACGAGGCGCTGCGCGACGTGATCGGGAGCTACACGCGCGAGGCCGGGGTGCGGAGTCTCGAGCGCGAGATCGCCGCCATCTGCCGGAAGGTCGCGAAGAAGAAGGCGATCGCCCAGTCCAAGAAGAAGGCCCGCATGTTCCGGGTCACGCCCGCGAACGTCGGGTCGTACCTGGGCGTGCCGAAGTTCCTCGACAGCCAGATCGAGAAGCGCTCGCGCATCGGCGTGGCGACCGGGCTCGCCTGGACCGAGGTCGGAGGCGACGTGCTCACCGTCGAGGTGAGCGTGCTCCCCGGCGGCGGCGCCCTCAGCATGACCGGAAAGCTCGGCGAGACGATGCGGGAGTCCGGACAGGCGGCGCTGTCGTACATCCGTTCCCGCGCCCAGTCCCTCGGCCTGGAGAAGAATTTCTATAAAGAGATCGACGTCCACGTGCATCT
>DASQJL010000072.1 GCA_035631035.1 Candidatus Binatia bacterium
CCGGCGCGGAGCGGGTTCAGCCGCTCGTCCCCGTTCACCGCCATCACCCCGCTCAACCCCTGAATGATCTGGTCGTAGGCCGGCTTCAGGGCGTCGGGGCCGGTGTGTCCGAACCCCGAGATGGCGCAGTAGATCAGCCGCGGGTTCTGCGCGGCCAGGGTCGCGTAGCCCAGCCCCATCCGCTCCATGACGTCGGGGCGGTAGTTCTCGACCAGCACGTCGGCGTCCTTGGCCAGGCGGAGGAAGATCTCCTTCCCCTCCGGCGTCTTGAGGTTCAGCGTGACCGATTTCTTGTTGGCGTTCTGGGCGAGGAACGAGGTGCCCATGAGCTGCTCGTTCAGCTCGGGCACGATGCCGAGCTTCCGGGCCAGGTCCCCGTCCTTGGGGTTCTCGATCTTGACGACGTCGGCGCCGAGGAGCGCCAGGTGCAGCGTCGCGAAGGGACCGGCGAGCACGTTGGTCAGGTCGAGGACGCGAATCCCCTCCAGCATCGGGCGGCTCGTCCCGTTGCCTCCCGGTCCGCTCACGCGGGCACCTGGGTGGGGACCGGGCCGGTCTTGTACACGAAGCCGGGCAGATCGCGCCCGAAGTGCGCCGCGACCTCCCGCGCCAGCTCGATCAGGCGGTCCAGATCGACGTCCGGCCGCAGCCCCTCCAGATGCAGCGCGTGCACGAAGTCCTCGGTCGCCACGTTGCCGGCCGCGACCTTCGTGAAGGGGCAGCCGCCCAGCCCCGCGAAGGAGGTCTCGAACGAGGTGACGCCGGCGCGCATGGCGGCGAAGAGATTCGCCATCCCCAGGCCGTAGGTGTTGTGGAAGTGGCAGGCGCACTCGATCGTGGGATCGATCCCGAACACGGCGCCGAAGAGCCGCTCCACCTGGCTCGGCCGCGCGTGCCCCGCCGTGTCGGCCAGGCTGATCGAGCGGAAGCCCGCGTCCACGTAGGCGCGCACCATCTCCAGCACGCGCTCCTCCGGGATCGGACCCTCGAACCCGCACCCGAACGCCGACTGCACCGAGAGCTGCACGCGGTGGCCCGCCGCGACGGCCTTCCGCGCGGTCGCGAGGATCCGCGTTGTCGCCTCCTCGCTCCCCATCCCGGTGTTGGCGAGGCTGTGCGTCTCGCTGGCCGAGGCGCCCATGCAGAACAGCTCGACGCCGCACGCCAGGCCCCGATCCAGCCCCCGCTCGTTCAGCACGAGGCCGGAGAGCACCGGGCCGCCGGACTTCGCTCCCGGGGTCGGGATCAGGCGGCGGAAGAGCTTGTCGGTGTCGGCCATCTGCGGAACCTTGTCCGGGTGGACGAACGAGCCCACCTGTACGGCATCCACGCCCGAGGCCATGATCTTCCGGATCCACGACTCCTTCTTGGCCGTCGAGACGATCTGCTTTTCCATCTGGAGGCCGTCCCGGGGTCCGACCTCGTGCAGGACGATTCGATTCATGGCGCCTCTCGGGGCACGGGCAAGCCCGGGCCGCTCTAGGCGGGGGCGACCCCCGCGCGGTTCGATGTCGGGAAGGCGGCGCGGCACTTCGCCTCGATGGCGCGCGCCATATCGAGCGTGCCGGCCGCCCCCCCCATGTCATAGGTCCGAACGGTTCCCTCGCGGATCACGGCGGCGACCGCGCTCGCAATCGCCTGGGCGCGCTCCGCCTCGCCCAGCCAGTCCAGCATCATCGCGGCGGCGAGGATCGTTGCGATCGGGTTGGCCTTGTCCTTCCCCGCGTGCTTGGGGGCCGAGCCGTGCGTCGGCTCGAAGACGGCGACGGTGCCGCCGATGTTTCCCGAGCAGCCGAATCCAAGCCCCCCGACCATCTGGGCGCACAGGTCGGAGATGATGTCGCCGTAGAGGTTGGGGGCCACGATGACGTCGTAGTTGAAGGGATTCTTGAGGAGCCACATCGTCATGGCGTCGATGTTCGCGTCGTCCATGGCGATCTCCGGGAAGTCCTGGGCCACGCGGCGGGCTTCCTCGAGGAAGAGCCCGTCCGTGGCGCGCACGACGTTGGCCTTGTGCACCACGGTGACCTTCTTCCGGCCGAATTTCCGGGCGAACTCGAAGGCGGCCCGCACGATCCGCTCCGAGCCGTGCTTGGTGTTCACCTTGCACGAGATGGCGTACTCGTCGCCGGCCATCTCGGAGAACGGCTTGAACGCCGGGGAGAGCGCGGTCAGGGTGTCGCGGAGCCGGTCGGGCACCGTCGCGAATTCGACCCCGGCGTAGAGGTCCTCGGTGTTCTCGCGGAACACCACCAGGTCGATCCCCTCTTTGTAGTTGAGCGGGTTGCCGGGGAAGGCGCGGCAGGGGCGCAGGCAGACGTACAGGTCGAAGAGCTGGCGCATCCGGACGATCGGCGAGCGGTAGACCAGCCCCTTCCCCTGGAGCCAGGGCTCGAGTTCGCGCTCGGCTTCCCGGAGCGGCTTCGAGGTGATGGCGCCGAACATCGCGGCATCGACGCGGCGGAGAAGCTCGATGGTGCGCTGCGGGAAGGGATCCCCTTCACGCCGCCAGAACTCCCACCCGATGTCGCCATGCGTGTACTCGGCGTCGAACTGAACGGCGTCGAGGACGAGGCGCGCCGCCTCCATGACCTCGACGCCGATCCCATCCCCCGGCAGCCAAGCGATCCTGTATTTCGCCATGTCCCGAGCCCTCCCCGGCCGACAACCATGGTACGGCCTGGGACGGGGGGAGACGCCCTGCTACCGAGGGATCATGGCCGGCGGGCCGGAGGGACCATCCCGCGGGGGCCGCTCTACAGGGTGCGCTTGAACAGCGTGGAGGCGAGCACCAACATCACGCTCGCGAAGAGGATCAGGATCACGAAGTCGGGGAGCACCGCCTGGAAGCCGACCCCCTTGAGGAGGAGGTTGCGGAGGGCGTGCACCGCGTAGCGCATCGGGTTCACGACCGAGATCGCCTGGAGCCACCCCGGATAGCTCTCCGTGGGATAGAGCGCTCCGCTCGGGAAGAAGGTGACCACGTTCAGGATCCCGAACAGCGCTCGGGGGGTCATCGGATTGGACACCCGGGCCATCAGCGTGAACATGAAGAGCACCAGCCCCAGCCCGAGGAGCAGGATCGTGAACTCCACCATGAGAAGGGTGGGCAATCCACCGATGAGGGGCAGCTGCGCGATCGCGATGGAGGAGAAGGTCACCAGGGTGCCCATGCAGAGGGCGAGGGTCGTCGCCGACAGGGTGAGCCCCATGACCAGGTCGAGCGACGTGAGCGGCGTCACGAAATAGCCCTCGTGGATCCCCCGCGCTCGGTCGTCCACCAGGATGATGCCGCCGGCGACCATGGCGACGAAGAAGAGCGCCAGCGCGATCACCCCCGGGACCAGGTACTGCATGTAGTTCTTGTGGCCGTAGACGTCGACACGCTCGACCGCGACCCCGACCCGGGCGGTGGGGACCGCCCGCCCCTCGACGCGCATGTCGGCGATCGCGCGTCGCATCTCCCCCTCGATCGTGTTGGAGGAGGTGGCGTCGGTGTTGTCGACCGCCAGGCCCAGCTCGGCGCGCTCGCCCCGGGCGAAATCCTCGCTGAAGTTGGGAGGCACGATCACCACCGCCCGGTAGCGGCCCTGCCGCAGGCCGGCGACCGCGGCCCGGACATCGCTCTCGTCGCGCACGAGGAAGAGCTGGCGCGTGGTCTCCAGGGTCACCATCTGCTTTCGGACCGCGGCGGCCGCGGCCCCCTCGTCCTCGACCACGAGGGCGACCGGCAGGTGATGGAGATCGCCGCCCATCGACTTGCCCAGGATGAGCAGGTAGATGATCGGCATCATGACCATCGGGATCACGAGCTGGATGTTGCGCCGGAAGCGGCGCAGGTCGCGCTCGGCCACCGCCAAGGTCCGGCTCACGTTGAAGGGCAACGTCACGCGCTACCTCATGATCGACGGGAGCGGCCGGACGTACTCGGTGCTGACC
Source organism: Candidatus Binatia bacterium (assembly GCA_035631035.1). Lineage (NCBI taxonomy): Bacteria > Candidatus Binatota > Binatia (SeqCode) > Binatia bacterium. The sequence continues at coordinate 3,940 of DASQJL010000072.1, forward strand.
GTGTCGCGCAGTCCGCGCCCGGTGTAGTGGATGAAGACGTCGTCCAGGGTCGGCTCCTCGAGGGTGACGCTCTTCACCTTGTTGTCGGCCTGCCGGGCCACGTCGAGGATCGCCTCCAGCGGCACGACGTCCGTGGTGAGCACGATCCGGACGGCATGGTCCCCGTCGCGCGCCGCGTCCTTCGCGTCCGGCAGCGCGCGGAGCGCCTCGCGCAGCGGCTCGGCCACCTCGCGGAAGAACTCGATCCGGACCGCCTCCTGCCCCGGCACCGACTCCTTCAGCTCCTTGGGGGTGCCGAGCGCGGCGATCTTGCCGTGGTCGATGATCGCGAGCCGATCGCAGAGCCGGTCCGCCTCGTCCATGTAGTGCGTGCAGATCAGCACCGTCAGCTCGCTCTCCCCGCGCAGCTTCTCGAGCAGCTCCCAGATGACGCGGCGGCTCTGCGGGTCGAGCCCGGTGGTCGGCTCGTCCAGGAAGAAGACGTGGGGCCGGTGGACCAGCCCGCGCGCGATCTCGAGGCGGCGGCGCATCCCGCCCGAATACGTTCCGGCGGGCTGGTCCTTCCAGTCCCAGAGCCCCACGGCCTGGAGAAGCTCGGTGGAGCGGTCGATGCGCTCCTTCCGCGACATGCCGTAGAACTTCCCGTAGATGTCGAGGCTCTCCCAGGCCGAGAGGTCGGAGTCGACGGTGTTCGCCTGCGGGATCACGCCGATCGAGTGGCGGACGGCGTTCGTGCGCCGCGCCACGTCGAATCCCATCACGAGCGCGCGCCCCGAGGTCGGGCGGAGGAGCGTCGTCAGCATGCGCACCAGCGTGCTCTTCCCCGCGCCGTTGGGGCCCAGGATGCCGAAGATCTCGTTCCGGGCGACGGTGAAGTTGAGGTCGTCGTCGGCGGTGAACTCTCCGAACTTCTTGGTGAGGTGCTCGACGACGATGGCCGGCGCCGCCGGATCGCTCGGTTCGCCCGGGATCACCGCGTCCCCTCGGCGCGCGCCTCGGGCACCGCCCCGGCGGCCGAGCCCACGTGGATCGTCACGTCGGCCGTCATGCCGTCCTTCAGCAGCCCCTCGGGGTTGGGGATGCGCGCGGTGACGTCGAAGGTCCGGATGTCGCGGCGCTGGGCGCCCCAGTCCTTCCGTGTCGCGAAGTCCCCCGAGGGGGAGACGTCGGTCACGACCCCGGCAAAGACCTTCTTGTCGAACGTGTAGACGCGCACCGAGACCCGGTCGCCGGGGCGCACCGCCCCGACGCGCGTCTCGTCCACGGCCGCGTGCACCTTGAGCGTGTCGAGATCGGCGATCGTGACCACCGCCGTCCCCACGGTGACCATCTCGCCCGGATGGTGGATCTTCTCCGTCACCTGTCCGGCCTGCGGCGCGCGGATCACGGCGTAGGAGCGGGTGAGCTGCGCCTGCGCCAGCGCGCTCTCGGCCTGGTGGACCTGAGCGGAAGCGGCGTCCACCTGCGCGCGCCCGACGTCGGAGGCCGCGACCGCCGCGTCCAGCTGCTGCTGGGTCGAGGCCCCCTCCCGCGAGAGCTCGCGCATGCGGGCGAGGTCGCGCGCGGCCTTCTGGCGATTCGCCCGCGCCTGGCCCAGCGCCGCGCGGGCCGACTCCAGCGAGGCCTGCGCGCTCCGCACCGCCACGTCCAGGTCCTGCGCGTCGAGCTGCGCGATCACCTGCCCCGGCTGGACGCGATCCCCCTCGTTCACCGGCACGTCGGCGAGCCTTCCGGGCACCTTGAAGCCCAGGCTCACCTGCACCGCTTCCACGGTGCCGGTGGTGGTGACGTCCCCGCCGGTGTACCCCTCGCGGCGGTGCTGGTACTTCCAGATGGCGATGCCGCCCCCCACGATGACCAGCAGCAGAATGAGGCCGCGGATCCGCTTGGCGCGCGAGGGCGCCGCTTTTTCGGCCATGACGCTACCGTCCCCCCGTCGAAGTGGTCGGTCCGGCGGCGCGCAGGAGCGCCGCGCGCGCGGACCAGGTGTCCAGGAGCGACTGCGCCTCCTGGGCGCGCGCGTCGGCGAGCGCGCTCTCGGCGTCGCGCACCTGCGATGCCGTGGACGTCCCGCCGCGATAGCCCGCCTCGGCCAGGCGAAGCGCCTCGCGCGCCGCGGTCACGCGCGAGGAATCGGACTGCCAGATGGCCAGCGACACGCGGAGATCCGAGAGCGAGCGTTCCACGTCGCGCCTCACCTCCAGCTCGACCTGGTGCCGGCGCGCCTGGAGCGCCTCGCGATCGGCGCGAAGCTCCCCCGCCCGCGCCGAGGAAAGCCCTCCGTCGAAGAGCGCGTAGGAGACGTCGACCCCCGCCCACAGGTTGTAGGTCTTCAGGCCGGGGTCCTGCGTGTTGAAGAATTCCTCCTGCCGGTTCGGCCCGAGATACTGCGCGGTGCCCGTAAGGCCCAGCTGCGGGCCCCGCGCCGCGCGGGCCGCCCGGATCCGCTGCTCGTTCTCTCGGAGCTGCTCGTCGAACGCGGCCAGCTGCGCGCGGTTCTGGAGCGCCGACGCCTCCAGCTCCACGGCATCGGGGATCGCGGGCTCGGGCGATCCCGGCGGATCCAGGGTCTCGGTGGAGTCGAGCGGGGCGCCGATCGCGGTCTCCAGCTCGACGCGCGAGGTGCGCACCGCTTCGTGGGCGCGGATCAGGGCCGATTCGCGCTGGAAGAGGTCCACGCGCGCCTGGAGCGAATCGAGGCGCTGCGCCACGCCGGCGCGCACCTGCGAGGCCGCCAGGCGTCGCCGGGCGCCCGCCGCCTGGACCGCCTCCCCCGCCGCGTTCTCCAGCCGTCCCGCCGCGATGGCGCGGTAGTAGGCCTGGGAGACCCGGAGCACCAGATCGGCGTCCGCTTCCTCGGCGGCGCGCTGCTGGCTCCGGTGCGCGGCCTCGGCCGCCCGCACCAGGGCGCGGCTCTGGCCGCTCGCGTCGATCGGAAGCCGGGCCTCGGCGCGCAGGTCCACGCTGGTCGCGCTCCCGGTCTTCACCACCGCGGGGCTCGGCGACCCGGGGACCGGGATGATGAACTTGGGTGGCTCGCTGCGCTCGATCGCGCTTCCCGCCACCCGCAGCGTGGGCGAAAGGGCCGCGCGTGCCTCGCGGATCGCCTGGTCGGCGCGGGAGACCCCCGCTTCCGAGACGCGGAGCGCCGGCGCGTTCTGCCTCGCGAGGGCGATGCACTGCTCGAGCGTGATCGCGCGGACCGGGAGCGCCCCGGCCAGAGCGGCCGCGACGGCCAGCGCGGCGATGAGGAACCCGGCTCGCCTCACGCCGCCTCCTCGGGAAGATAGAGATTCACGATCGCCTCGGCGCGCTCCTTGGGGTTCTTCGGCAGCGGCTCGATCCGGACGATCGCGCCGGTCATCTGGTAGAAGAAGAGCGACCCGTGGAACGAGCGGGCGGCGACCGCGGCTTCCTGCGCCCCGCGCCGGGCACCGCGCTCGGCGAAGGCGCGCTCGAAGAGGCGCGTCTCGAGGGCGAGGAGGCGGGAGAGAAATCTCCGGTAGAACTCTCCCGCGAGGTCGGGCACTTCAAGCACGCCGAAGAAGATCACGCGGAAGACGCGCGGGTCGTCCCGGAGGGCGGTCAGGCTGTACTCGGCGATACGGCACAGGCCTTCCCGCGGAGAGAGCTTCGTGAAGTGCTCCTCCATCATCGCGATCCGCTCCTCGAACCCGACCGACTCGAGGATCGCCCGGACCAGATCCTCCTTCGTCGGGAAGTGGCGGAAGAGGAGCGCCTCGCTCACCCCGGCCTTCTCGGCCAGGTCCCGGGTGCGGGCACCGTGAAACCCCAGCTCCGCGAAGACGTCGAGCGCCGCCGCCAGGATCTGGGACCGGCGGTCGTCCGACTTGAGTCGAAGCTTGGGAAAGAACTCCGGTGTGCCCATGGCCCCTTTCGGTGTCGCGCCTCGCGCGCCTGCGCCTGCTGCTAAGTGTGTACTTACTTTCTACCGGCACACGCCCTCGGCGCAAGGGAAAAAGAGCAGCGGCCCGCGGACCCCGGAATGGGCGCCACGCATGCCACGCTTCCGGTTTACCATTGCCGCCCTGTCGTGGACGCGCGGAACGAAGACTTCCCTTTCGATCGGAGGACCCATGATTCGCAAGGCATCGGCGGAATGGCGCGGCGGGCTCAAGGACGGCCAGGGGACGGTCTCCACCGACAGCGGCGTGCTCGCCAACGCGCAGTACTCCTTCAGCACGCGCTTCGAGAACGGCAAGGGGACGAACCCCGAGGAGCTGATCGCGGCGGCGCACGCCGGGTGCTTCTCCATGGCGCTCTCGGCGCAGCTCGGCGCGGCCGGCATCACCCCCGAGAGCGTGCGCACCTCGGCGGCCGTGACGCTGGAGAAGGTGGGCGACGGATTTTCGGTGACCGCGAGCCACCTCGACGTGACCGCCCGCATCCCGGGCGGCGACCGCGCGGCCTTTCAGAAAGCGGCCGAGCAGGCCAAGACGGGATGCCCGATCTCGAAGCTCCTGAACGCCAAGATCACGATGGACGCGAAGCTGGAATCCTAGCCTCGCCGCGCCGGCACGGCCGGCGGGCACGGAGCGCGTCAATGCGCCCCGTCGTGCACCTGCCCCACCGCGCTCGTCTTCCAGTTGAACCGCGACTTCTCGGCGGGGATCAGGGCCGGGAGCGGCATGGCGAGGTACTGGGAGAGCGCCGCGACGTACGGCGCGTAGAGCCCCCGCAGCTCTTCGAGCCGCGCGCCCGCCTCCGCGCTCTCGTCCAGCGGCACGCCGGCGGCGGTGAGCCAGCGTCGCAGCTCGGCGATCCGATCCGGGCCGATCCGCTCGAACCCGTCCCGGAGCGGCGCCAGCCGGAACACCTGGCTCACGTCGACGAGGGTGTGCCGCCCGATGGCGAAGGTCAGCCGGGCCTGAAAGGGATCGACCCCCTCGACGCCGGCGCTCACCAGGGCGGCCGCGTCCAGCACGGAGCAGAGCGACGCCAGCCACGACTGGTTGTCGTGCTGCGACCGGAAGAACGCGAGGATGGGATAGGAGAGGTGGCTCTCGAGGATGGTGGCGGCCCCCGCCTCCCAGTCGCGGAAGAGCCGGTTCAGCTCCGCCCCGGGATTTTTGCTCTCGAAGGCCCGTCTCAGGATCTGCCCCGCCGTCGGCGGACTTCCCGCCCACTCGTCCAGCATCGTGATCCGGGCCTCGCGGGGCGAGAAGGATTGATAGAGCACCGGCACGTACGCGATCACCAGGGCCAGGAAGCCGAAGCCCAGCCCCGCCTCCAGCACCGTCAGGAAGCGCGAGAGCCCCGTCATCGGCACCACGTCCCCGAGACCCAGCGTGAAGAAGGTGCTCCCGCTCAAGTAGAGATCGGCCGGGAAGCCGCTCATGCCGCTCGATCCCTGGACCGTCGAGCCCAGCGACCAATGAAGGAGCGAGAAGCCCACGATGATTCCGGTCGCCCAGATGGCGAAGACGAGGATCAGAGAGATCTGGGCGTAGAAGCTGAGGAAGAGCTCGCGGCGATTCCGCGCGTGGATCCCGCGGCCCAGAAACTTCCAGACCGTCCAGAGCAGGCGGAAGACCAGCCGGGAAACACGGATGTCGCCCGGCAGCCGGCGCGGCAGGAGAATCGTCTCGTAGGCGTCCCAGAGCGGGATCAGGACCAGCAGCGCGCCCGCGATCGCGGCGAGCGCGTTCAGTGCACCGATGGCTGCGACTCCGTCGATTCGGATTCGAGCAGGGTGCGCAGCTTGACCAGGGCGCGCTGCTCGAGCTGGCGGATCCGCTCGCGCGAGAGGCCGAACTGGGCGCCGGTTTCGGCCAGCGTGCGCGGCCGGTCGTCGAAGAAGCCGTAGCGGAAGCGCAGGATCGCCTCTTCCCGCTCGGAGAGCTGCTTCAGCACCTCGTTCACCTGCTGGTCCCGGAGCTGGAGCTCCACGATCTCGTCCAGGGTCGGCGGCTGCTCCACGGCCTCCGATTCGACCAGGCCATGGAACGCTTCGTTCGACAGGTCCACGTCGAGCGACCGGACCGAGTGGACCAGGGTCTCGAGGCGCTTCGCCCGCGTCATGGGAACGCCCATGACCCGCGCGATCTCCTCCAGGTCGGGGGCCCGGCGCCGCTCCGTCTCCAGCCGCCGCTGCGTCGCGATGAAGCGGCGCATCATCTGGAGCACGTGGATCGGGATGCGCACCGTGCGCGACTGGTTGGCTACGCCGCGCGCGAGCGCCTGGCGGATCCACCAGGTGGCGTACGTCGCGAAATGGATGCCGCGGTCCACGTCGTAGCGGTCCACCGCGGTGATCAGTCCGAGATTCCCCTCCTCGACCAGGTCGAGGAATTCCACGCCGCGGTTCCGGTAGGCGCGCGCCTGCGAGACCACCAGGCGGAGATAGGAGAGGATGAGGCGCTTCCGCGCGTCCTCGACGCCGAGCCGCATCGAGTCCCACAGCGCACGCTCCTCGTCGCGCTGGAGGATGGGATAGCGCTGGATCTCCTTCAGGTAGCGCCGCTCCAGGTCGCCGATGCCGTGTCCGGCCTCGTCGGGAACGGGCATCTCCGGGGCGGCGGCGCCCTCGGGAAGCGCGATCCCCTGCCGGCGGGCTTCGGCCAGGAAGAGATCGAACGCGCTCGCGTCGAAATCGGGAGAGTGGAGCAGCCGGTCGAGCGCCCCCTCGTCCAGGGAGCCCAGGGACAGGCCCTCCCGCATGGCTTCGGAGAGATCGGAGACGAACCGCCGGGGTCCCATTCCAGCCTCGCTCAAGTCCGGATGACGAAGTCGCGAGCGCCTTGCGCCGAGAGCCAGCGCACGGTCACGTCGCGGACGCGCGCGGCGGGGGGACCCTGGTGAAGGTCGAGCAGGTACGCCCGGAGCATCGCGTCCGGGCCCTCGGCGTCGACCTCGACGCCGCCCGAAGGCAGGTTCCGGACCGAGCCCGCGAGCCCTCGGGCGCGAGCCCGCTCCTGGGCGAAGAAACGGTAGCCGACCCCCTGCACCCTTCCCGCGACGACCGCCACGAAGCGGGCGCGCGGCCCATCGGCCCGGGATGCGGCCGCTTCACGCGGCGCCGTCATGCTGGGCCTCCGACAAAAAAATCGGGGCGAGAGGATTTGAACCTCCGACCCCCTGGTCCCGAACCAGGTGCTCTACCAGGCTGAGCCACGCCCCGATCGAATCGAGTCTTATGGAAGTCAAAGGATATCCCCTCGCGGAGGGGGTCGCCTTTGCCGGGGCAGTGTAGCAACCCCTCCGCCGCCGGGTCAACGGGACTCGCGCCGCTCCCAGGCATCCCTTCCGATCAGCGGCACGAAGGCGCACCCGCACAGCTCGCGGCGCTGCCATCCCGTCTCGGTGCGGACCGCCTTCACCAGCATCTGGTTCTCCCCCACCCCGATCGGCATGACCACAATGCCCCCGGGCTTCAGCTGCTCGTCCAGGAAGTGCGGCATGCGCGGAGCGCCCGCCGCGATCAGCACGCGGTCGAACGGCGCCATCTCGCGCCATCCGACCGATCCGTCGGCGATGCGGAAGACGATGTTCGTGTAACCCATCGTCGTGAGCCGGTCGCGGGCGGCGACCCCCACCGACGCGATCCGCTCGACCGTGAAGACGCGGTCGGCCAGCTCGGCCAGGATCGCCGTCTGGTACCCCGATCCGGTGCCGATCTCGAGGATCTTCTCCTCGCCGTTCAGCTCCAGCGCCTGGGTCATCAGGGCGACCATGTAGGGCTGCGAGATCGTCTGCGACGCTCCGATCGGGAGCGCGCTGTCGCTGTAGGCCTTGGCCTCCAGCGCCTCGTCCACGAAGAGGTGGCGCGGCATCGCCTCCATGATCCGGAGCACGTGCGGGTCGTGGATGCCCCGCTCGCGCAGCTGCGACTGCACCATGCGCCGCCGGGCGGCGCCCTGCTCGGACGGATTCATCTCATTCGTCATGGATCGCGAGCCCCATCGTTTCCAGCTCGACGATCGCCTTGTAGTCGTTCACGTCGAACGAGAGCGGCGTCACCGACACGTAGCCGTGCGAGACCGCGTGGAAGTCGCTCGCCTCGTCGGGGTCCCAGGTCGGGTTCTCCCCTCCGATCCAATAGTACGACTTTCCCCGCGGGTCGGTCTTCTCGACGATCACGTCGTGGAAGACGCGGCGCCCGAGCCGCGCCACGCGCAGGCCCCGGATCTCGCCGTACGGCAGCGGCGGGATGTTCACGTTGAGGCACATCCCCGGCGTGAGCCCGCGCGCGAGGAGCAGCCGGACCAGCGCCGCCGCGACCCGTCCGGCCGCCGCGAAGTCGGTCGGCTCCCAGGTCGCGAGCGAGAAGGCGATCGAGGGGATCCCGAGGAACGATCCCTCACTGGCCGCCGACACGGTGCCCGAGTAGAGCACGTCGTTCCCCATGTTGGGGCCGTGGTTGATGCCGGAGACGATCAGCCTCGGCGGCTCCTTCAGGAACCCGTGGACGGCGAGGAGGACGCAGTCGGTGGGCGTGCCATCCACGCTCAGGATTCCCGGGCCGGTCTTCCGCAGGCGGAGCGGACGATGGAGCGTGAGCGAGTGGCTGGTCGCGCTCTGCTCCCGGTCGGGGGCGATGATCGTCACCTCGCCGAGGGGGCGCATCGCGTCGGCGAGGGTGCGGAGCCCCTCGGCCGCGATGCCGTCGTCGTTCGTGACCAGGATCATCGGAAGAGGTGACGCAGCACGAAGCGGACGAACCGCACGGTGTCGCGGACGGGGCGGATGTGGCTCCCCGGCGCGTTGTAGAGGGTGGGGATCCCGACCGCGGCGATCCGGAACCCCGCGCGCGCGGCGGCAACCAGGAACTCCGACTCGTACTCGAAGCGGCGCGCCTCGGGACGCACCCGGCGCAGCACGGGAGCGCGGATCGCGCGGTAGCCCGACTGCGAGTCCTCGATCGGCGTGCGCGCGAGGCGCGACACCCACCAGCTCGTCACGTCGTTGGTCACGCGCCTTAGCCAGGGCATCCCCTCCCGGCTCTGGAGGCGGGAGCCGACGACCAGGTCGGCGCCCGCGAGCCCGGCCAGAAGCCGCGGCGCCCAGGCGGGATCGTGCTGCCCGTCGGCGTCCAGGGCGAGGACCGCGTCGGCCCCGCGACGGACCGCCTCGTCGAAGCCGGTCTGCAGCGCGGCCCCCTTCCCCTGGTTCAGCGTGTGCCGGATCACTTCGGCGCCCGCCTCCCTCGCGCGCGCTCCCGTCTCATCGCACGAGCCGTCGTCCACGACGAGGATGGTCGCTTCGGGAAGGGTCGTCTTGAGGCCTCGTACCACCGGGCCGACGGTGCCCGCCGCGTCGCGCGCGGGAATCACCGCGCAGACGCGCATCAGCGGACGCGGCTCCGCGCGAGGGAGCGTTCCCGCGCGGAGCGGCCGCGCGGCTCCTGGCGCGCGCTGCGGATGCTCCAGTCGAACCACTGCGTCGGATGGGCGCGGACGTGACCGTCGAAGAAGCGAGACAGCGAAGCGAGGGCCTCCTCCACGGAGAGGCCGCCCCGCTCCGGATCGAGGGTGAACGGCGCGTGGAAGCGGACCGCGATCTGCCCGTCGGCATCCCGCCACGCGGCTCCCGGGAGCACCTGGGCTCCCGCGCGCTGCGCCAGCCGGAGCGGGGCGGCATCCACGGCGACGAGCCGCTCGCCCAAGGGCGTCGTCTCCGGAGCGGCGGGCCGCCACGAGCGATCGGCGAGCGCCGCGATCCAACCCCCCGCGCGAAGCCGCCGGAGGGCCTCGACCGCGGGCCGCCCGCCCCCCAGCGTGCGCACGCCGAAGGCGGCGCGCCGCGAGCGGAAGAAGCGCTCCACCGCTTCCAGGCGGTGGGGCGCCGAGAGCGCCTCCATGGGGCCGACCTCGCGCGCCAGCCACCAAAGCGCCATTTCCCAGGGGCCGAAGTGTCCGCTCACGACGAGGGTCGGAGCCTGGGCCGCGCGCGCCGCGGCGAGATGGCGTGCGGCCTCGGCGTCCAGGCGGACGGCGGGGACGCGGGCGCCTCCCCCGCGCGCCGCGAGGAAGTCGCGGAGCGCCCAGGCGAAGGCGCGGAAGGTCTCGCGCGCGGGCGGAGGGGGTCCGCCGAGGCCGGCGGCGCGCCACGCGCGCCCGACGCGGTGCGACGCCTCGCGCGCGCGGGAGGGATGCGTGGAGACGTAGACGTCGGCAATCCACGCCGCCATCCGGTCGGTCATCCAGACCGGCAGGCGGCGCGCCGCGATCGAGGCGATGTGGTAGCCCAGATCCGTCATGCTCCCCCACGGAAACGGCGGGCCGGCGGCGCGCGGCGCCGGGCCCCGAAACACGGACGCCCCGGACGGTTCGCGCCGGGGCGAGGGACAGCGGGAATCAAAATGGTCGGGGCGACAGGATTTGAACCTGCGACCACCTCCACCCCAAGGAGGTGCGCTACCGGGCTGCGCTACGCCCCGACCCGAAGCCGGCGGCGACGATCGGCCTCAGGTCCATCCTACACGAGGGCGCCTCGCGGCGACAAGTCGCCCCCGGCCGGCGCCGCGCACCGTGCGGGCGCCTAGCGCCCGCGGGCGCGCTTCGTCATGTCCTGCTTCAGCATCTGGAGCAGCGACTCCATGTCCTTCTTGAGGGATCGGATCGTCTCCTCCTTGTCGAATTTGGTGAACGGGAGCTCGATCTGGTCCTTGCCGTCCTGCTTGTCGTCCAGGATCTTCCGCCGCGCGCCGGCGATCGTGAACCGCTGGTCGTAGAGGAGCTGCTTGATGTCGAACAGCACCTCGATGTCCCGCTTCCGGTACATGCGCGCGCCGCCGCGCCCCTTGCGCGGGTGGAGCATCTTGAACTGGGTCTCCCAGTAGCGCAGCACGTGGGGTTTGACGCCCACCAAGTCGCTCACTTCGCTGATCGAGTAGTAGAGTTTTCCGGTCGGAAGCGACTTCACGGGTTCACCTCCTCGAAACGGTTCGGGCCTCCGGTTTGAGATCGCGCGTCAAGAGCTCGCGCATGGCCGATCGGGCACTCTTTCCTTCGTACAGGATTGCGCGCACCTGCTCCGCGATCGGGAGCTCGATGCCGAGCCGCGCCGCGAGGTCCACCGCCGCCTGCGCGGTGCCGACCCCCTCGGCCACCATCGGCGACGCCGCCAGCGCCTCAGCGAGGGTGGCGCCGCGTCCGACCGCCTCGCCCAGGCGGCGGTTCCGGCTGTGTCGGCTGGTCGCCGTCGCGATCAGGTCCCCCATCCCGGCGAGACCCGAGAAGGTCTCCGGGCGCGCGCCCAGCGCCTCGCCGAGCCGCGCGATCTCGGCAAGGCCGCGGGTCAAGAGCGCTCCCTTGGTCGAATCGCCGAAGCCCAGCCCGTCGCTGATCCCCGCCGCGATCGCGACGACGTTCTTCAGGGCGACAGCGATCTCGACGCCCAGCACGTCGTCGTTGGTGTAGACGCGAAACGTCTCGCTGGAGAAGGCCTCCTGCACTGACGCGGCGCGCGCGTGATCCCGGCACGCGGCGACGACGGCGGTCGGAATGCCGCGCGCCACCTCCTCGGCGTGGCTCGGCCCCGCGAGCACGACCGGATCGCTGCCGAGCGGCGCCGGCAGCGTCTCCTGCGCGACCTCGCTCATCCGGCGGTGCGTGTCCTGCTCCAGCCCCTTCGTCGCGATCACGGCGAGCCGGGCCGCGGCGAGCGCCGTCTTCTCCGCGGCCAGGCGCGTCGCGGTCGCGCGGAGCGCGTGCGAGGGGGTGGCGAAGAGAACCGTGGCGCAGCCGGTGGCGGCCTCGGCGAGGTCGGAGGTGATCGCGACCGCTTCGGGGATCGCCACGCCGGGGAGAAACAGGTCGTTCCGCCGATCGCGCCGCATCCGCTCGGCGAGATCGGCCTCGTAGACCCAGAGGCGGACCGCGTGCCCGTTCTTCACGAGGAGGGCCGCCAGCGCCGTGCCCCAGCCTCCGCCTCCGATCACCGCGACGTTCACGGCTTCGCTCCCTTCCCCCCGAAGCTGGGCGCCTCGTTTCCCGCGGCGAGCCGGCGGATGTTCGGGATGTGCCGGATCACGACGAGAAGCGCCACCAGGATGCCGGCGACGACCCGGGCCAGGCGATACTCGTCGTGCGGAGCGAGCCACAGCACGAGGAGCGGATACGCGATCGCGGCGCCCAGGGAGCCCACCGACACGCGGCGCGACAGCGCGAAGAGAACGATCCAGATCGCGAGGGCGAGCAGGGCCGGGACCGGAAGGATCGCGAGGAAGACGCCGAGGCTGGTGGCCACGCCGCGCCCTCCCTTGAAACGGGCCCAGGGGGAGAAGACGTGGCCGAGGATGGCCGCCGCTCCGGCCGCGAGCGCGGTCGGGACGTGGCCCTGGCCCAGCAGCGCCGCCACCGCGCCCTTCGCGGTGTCGATCGCGAAGACGAGGCCGCCCCATCGCGGGCCCAGCCCGCGGATCGCGTTCGTCGCGCCGATGTTCCCGCTTCCGACCTTGCGAAGGTCGACGCCGCGGACGCGCGCGATCCAGAGGCCCGAAGGGATCGAGCCCAGAAGGAAGCCCAGGATGACGGGGATGGGATGGAACGGAATCGCGATTTCCCCCGAACCGGACCCGAGTTCGAACTATTCGCTTCGCTTCCACTCCAAGATGATCGGCGTCCCCTGGAAGCCGAAGCGGGTTCGCAAGCCGCTTTCCAGGTAACTTACATAATTCTTAGCTCGATATCGAGGATTGTTCACGAACAGCGCGAATGAAGGCGGGCGCGTGCCGATCTGGGCGGCGTAGTAGAACTTGAGGTGCCGGCCCTCGGCGGTGGCGGGCGGGCTGACCCGGTTCAGGATCGTCCCGATCGCCTCGTTCAGGGTCGAGGTGGGAATCGAGCGGGTGTACTCCTCGAACACCGTGACGGCGGTCGGCAGGATCTTGCCCACGCCGCGCCCCGAGAGGGCCGACACGTAGAGCCGCGGCACGTGCTCGAGGAAGGGATAGACCTTCGTGAACTCCTCCTCGATCTCGGCGCGCGCCGCGGCGGGCTCCTCGACCAGGTCCCACTTGTTGAAGACCACGACCAGGCCCTTCCGCTGCTCTTCGGCCAGCGCCGCCAGCCGCGCGTCCTGGCGCGCCGGCTCCCGGCCGACGTCGATCACGAGGAGCACGATGTCGGCCCGCGACACGGCGCGGAGCGCGCGCGTCACGCTGTAGAACTCGACCGGATCGTTCACCTTGGTCTCGCGGCGAAGCCCCGCCGTGTCCACCAGGCGGAAGGAACGGCCGTGCGCCTGCAGCGTGGTGTCCACCGCGTCCCGCGTCGTTCCAGCCACCGAATCCACGACCATCCGCTCCTGCCCCAGAAGGCGGTTCACCAGGGAGGACTTCCCCACGTTCGGCCGCCCGAGCACGGCGATCCGGATGGTGTCCGGTTCCTCGGGCTCGGCCTCGTGATCGGGAAGGAGGCGCACCACTTCGTCGAGGAGATCCCCGGAGCGGAGGCCGTGCAATGCCGACACCGGCATCGGCTCGCCCAGGCCCAGGGAGAAGAATTCCGCGACCACCTCCTCGCGCGAGGGCTGGTCGGCCTTGTTCACGACGAGGAGCGTCGGCCTTCCGCGCCGCCGCACGCGCTCGGCGACTTCGCGATCGAGCGGCGTCACGCCGGTCTGGGCGTCCGCGACGACCATCGCGACGTCGGCCTCGTCCAGGGCGACCTGCGTCTGCTGGAGGATCTGCTTCTGGATGGGATGGGCGCTCTGCGGATCGATCCCGCCGGTGTCCACGAGCAGGAACTTGTGCCCGCTCCACTCCCCTTCGGCGTAGTGGCGGTCGCGCGTGAGCCCCGAGAGCTCGTCCACGATGGCGCGGCGCTGGCCCAGGATGCGATTGAAGAGGGTGGACTTGCCGACGTTGGGGCGGCCGACGATCGCGACGATCGGGAGCAAGGAGGCTAGGCCGCCCGTTCCGACCGGGCGCTCTCATCGAAGCCGATCTGCACCGGCGCGCCGACCGCGCGCTCCAGGTCGGTGCGCGTGCGGTCGTCGAGAAAGATCTCGCGCTCCTTCAGGCAATTCGGCGGAAGGAGCACGCGATCCACCGGGCCGTGACGGAGCAGCGCCGCTTCGATGTCGGCGCCGACCAGGAGCCCGCTGACGGTCACGGTGTCGCCGAAGTACTCGTTCGTGACCACGCAGAGCGAGGCGTCCACGCCCTGAGGCGGGCGCTCGTCGAGGAGACGGCGAAGGGTCGGCGCGGCGCTCGTCCCGGTCACGACGGCGACGCGTTCGCGCGTCCCGTTCCGGGGCCGGATCGCCTCGGCTCCCTTCGACCAGGCGTCGATCGTCTGGCGCAGCATCCCGATCCCGTTCTCGAGCTGCGGGAAGCCCTCGTAGGCGCGCGCGGGCGGCACCGCCTGTTCCGCCAGCACGTACATCTCGTCGGCGGCGAAGACGATCCGCGTCTTGTGGCGCTTCTGGAGCGAGGCCTGGAAGGCGTGCACCACCTCCAGCGCGCCGATCGCGTCCTCGCGCGTGAAGGTGCGCAGGTCGGGCAGGCGGCCGCGGTGCTTCGTGAGGCCGACCGGCACGACCGCGATCGTCTTGACGCGGGGGTGGCGGGCCGACAGCTCCTCGATCGACTGCGTGAGCACGGCCCCGTCGTTCATCCCCGGCACCACGACGAGCTGCGTGTGGAGATCGATCCCGCCTGCGGCGAGCCGGTCGATGTCGGCGAGGATCTTCCCCGACTTGGGATTCTTCATCATGCGGACGCGCACGGCGGGATCGGTGGCGTGCACCGACACGTAGAGGGGCGACAGGCGCTCGTCCAGGATGCGCTGGAACTCCGCCTCGCCCAGGTTCGTCAGCGTGATGAAATTCCCGTGCACGAACGAGAAGACGTAGTCGTCGTCCTTGATCAACAGCTCGCGCCGGACCCCCTTGGGGTGCTGGTACACGAAGCAGAAGACGCAGTTGTTGTGGCAGCGCTTGGGCTGGCGGGCCTCGAACTCGACCCCGAAAGGCACGCCGTACTCGCGGAGACCCTCCACCTCGCGCTCCGTGCCGTCCTCGGAGCGGAGCCGCAGGCGCAGATGCTCCTCGGAGATCTGCGACCCGAAATCGATCTCGTCGTGGAGAAGAACCCCGTTGATCTCGAGGATCCGCTCGCGCGGGAGGAGGCCCAGTCGCTCGCCGAGGCTTCCCGGCTCGACCTTGGCAATGGTGAAGGGATCGCTCAGACCGATCATAGGCGTGACTTCGCGTTCGTACCCATCGACGGTTTCGTGAGGTGGACGCCGGGCGGGCGAAGGAAACTGGAGCGGGCAACGGGATTTGAACCCGCGACCTTCAGCTTGGGAAGCTGACACTCTACCACTGAGTTATGCCCGCTCCCACAACTGTGACGACCGAAGATTACGGGGTTTCCTCCCCGGGGTCAAGGAGCATCTCCCGGCGGATCTGGAGCGCCACCCCGGGGAATTCCTCGGGCGATTCCAGGTCGAACCAGCGCACGCCGGCGGTGCGTCGAAACCAGGTCTCCTGCCGCTTCGCGAGCTGCCGCGTCCGCAGGGCGATCGTCTGGATCGCCTCCTCCAGCGTGGCCTTCCCGCGCAGGTGCTGCAGCAGCTCCCGGTAGCCCAGGGTATGGAGGCCCGGAGCGTCCGGCGGGAGGCCCGCGCGCTCGAGGACCCGCGCCTCGTCCAGGAACCCGTCCCGGAGCTGCTGGAGGATGCGGTCCTCGATCCGGCGCGCGAGCGCGGGGCGCGCCCAGCGGATGCCGAAGCGCCGGGCCGCCGTCGGCTGGTTCCGGCGCTCCCGGCGCAGGACGCTGATCGGCGTCCCGGTCAGTCGGTAGACCTCGAGCGCGCGGATCACCCGCACCGAGTCCCCGGGAAAGATCTTCGCGTGCGCCGCGGGATCAACGCGCAGGAGCTCGGCGCGGAGCGCCTCCAGCCCCTCCGCTTCCAGGCGCGCGGAGAGCTCCGCCCGGATCGCGTCGTTCCGCTCGGGCCCGGCGAAAAGCCCTTCGAGCAGTGCGCGAAGGTAGAGGCCCGATCCCCCGACGACGACGGCGGTTGCGCCACGGCTCTCGACCCCGGCCAGGGCGGCGCGCGCCTCCCGGGCGTAGCGTCCCGCGCTGTAGGTCTCGGCCGGGGAGAGAAAGGACGCCATGTGGTGGGGCGCCCGCGCGCGGTCGGCGGCGCTGGGCGCCGCCGTGCCGACTTCGAGTCCGCGGTAGATCTGGCGGGAATCGGCTCCGACGATCTCGGCGCCGATCGCATCCGCGAGGTGGAGGGCGATCTCGCTCTTCCCCCCGGCGGTCGGACCGAGGAGGACGACAGGGACGGCGGGCACGTCAGCGGCGGCCGAAGCGGCGGTCCAGCTCCTCCATCGAAACGCGGACGTACGTCGCGCGCCCGTGCGGGTCGCCGTGCGGCAGGTCGGTGGCGAAGAGGCGGTCGATCAGCGCGCGCCGCTCCTCGGGGCGGAGCGGCTGTCCCGAGCGGACCGCGGCGTGGCAGGCGAACGATTTCGCGACGCGCTCCTCGGGGGGCTCGTCGCCCGCGCCGTGCGCCTCCTCCCCCACGAGGAGCGAGCGGAGCGCCTCCACGGCCGCCTCCTCGGGCACCGAGGCCGGGACCGCGCGGATCGCGATCTGCTTTTCGCCGAAGAGCGACACCTCGTAGCCGAGGCGCCGGATCTGCACCTCCAGCAGAAGCAGGTGGTCCAGCTCGTCGGGGGTCACGTCGAGCACGCGCGGAAAGAGGAGGTGCTGGCTGTCGGCCTCTTCCCCACACAGGCGGGCGCGCGCCTGCTCGTAGAGGATCCGCTCGTGGGCCGCGTGCTGGTCCACGACGACCAGTCCGCCGCGGATCGGCGCGAGCAGGTAGCGGTCGTGGAGCTGCCAGATCGGAATCTCGGTCTCGAGGAGGTTCTCGCGAACCGCGGCCTGCCCGCCCTCCTCCACGCGCTCGGGGGCGAGTCGCGGCGCCGCGGCGTATTCCTCGATCACGGTCTGCGTCGCCGCCGGCGCCGAGCCCAGCGCCGTCGCGGTCTCGGCGCCCCCGGGACGCGGAAGGAGCGCGCCCTGCGCGCCCCAGTAGGCGGCGCCCTCGCCGGCCAGGGCGTCCGGGCCCGCGGAGCCGGGAACGCCGGCCCCCTGAACCTGCGTCCCCGCCGGTGGAGAGGGCTGCGCGGCGGCGGGCCGCGGCGCGCGCACCTCCGGGATGTCCAGCGACACCGGAACGTGGCGGCGCATCGTCGCGTCCACGGCGCGCTTCACGGCCTGGAAGACGCGTCCCTCGTCGCGGAAGCGCACCTCGCGCTTCGTGGGATGGACGTTCACGTCCACCTGCGTGGGGTCGATCTCGATCATGAGGACGGCCATCGGGTGGCGGTCGCCGGGGACGAGGTTTCCGTATCCCTGGCGCAGCGCCGTGCCCAGCGCGGGCGAGACCACGAGGCGGCCGTTCACGGTGAGGACCTGCTGCTCCCGTCCCGCGCGCGCCTGCTCCGGCGCGCCCAGCACGCCGCGGACGACGATCTCACCCGACTCGTCGCTGAACGCCGAGGCTCCCTCGGAGGCTCCGCGTCCGTAGAGGACCTGCCAGCGTTCGAGGAGATCCTCGGCCGCGGGCAGGTCCACGTCCTCGCGGCCGGCCGAGGTGAAGCGCCAGTGGATCGCGGGATAGGTCAGGATGTAGCCCCACGCCGCGCGCGCGACGGCCCGGATCTCCGACTCCCTCGACTTCAGGAAGCGGAGCCGCGCGGGCGTGTTGAAGAAGAGATCTTCGACGGTGACGGTGGTGCCGACCGCGCGGCCGACCCCCGAGACGCCGATCACCGTGCCGCCGATCACCTCGACCTGGGTCCCGGTCAGCTCGCCGGCGGAGCGGGTCGAGAGGGAGACGCGCGCCACCTCGGAGATCGACGCCAGCGCCTCGCCGCGAAAGCCGAGCGTGCGGATCGCCTCGAGGTCCTCCTCGGAGGAGAGCTTGCTGGTGGCATGGCGGCGGACCGAGAGCAGCGCGTCCTCGCGCGACATGCCGGCGCCGTCGTCCTGGACGCGGATCAGCTTGTCGGGGCTCGCGGCGACCTGGACCGCGACGAGGCGGCTCCCCGCGTCGATCGCGTTCTCGATCAGCTCCTTCGCGACGGCGGCGGGACGGTCGACGACTTCCCCGGCGCGGATCTTGGACGCGACCTCCGGAGGGAGAACCCGGATGGAGGTCATCAGGCGCGGCGGAGGATGGGAAGCTCTCGGGGAAAGCGGGAGAGGAAGCGCGCGCCCTCTGGGCCCACGACCACGTCCTCCTCCAGCGAGACGAGGCCGTGCCCCTCCAGCCAGAGACTCGGCTCGAGGGTGTAGACGTTGCCGAGGCGCACCGGCTCGAACGGCTCGTTCCCGTAGCGCTCCCAGCGGGGTCCCAGCACGCC
This sequence comes from Candidatus Binatia bacterium, assembly GCA_035631035.1. NCBI lineage: Bacteria > Candidatus Binatota > Binatia (SeqCode) > Binatia bacterium. Next base: position 22,294 of record DASQJL010000072.1, read on the forward strand.
GCCCCCGTCGTGCACCGCGCGGCCCAGATGGTGGCCGAGCGCGTGCGCGTACTCCGGGTAGCCGCTGCCGGTCAGGTGTCCCCGCGCGACCTGGTCCACTTCCCATCCGGCCGCGCCGGGGCGAAGCGACCGGGCGGACCGCTCGATCGCCTCGACCACCGCGGCGTAGCCGCGGCGGACCTCGGCCGGAGCGTCGGCGCCCCCCGCGGCCGCGACGTACCAGAGCCGCTGGAGGTCGGAGCAGTAGCCATCGAGCACGATTCCGAAGTCCATGTGGACGAGGCAGCCGGGGGTCACCTTCTCCTCGCCCGGGGCGACGTGCCCGACGGCCGCGTGCGGCCCCACCGTCACGGTCGGGCAGTGGCGGCGCGGCCACGCCGTGGGCGCTCCCAGCCGGTCGGCCTCGGCGTGCGCCAGGGCCGCGATCTCCCGCGCCGTCATCCCGATCGCGAGGGCATCCCGGACGCGGTCGAAGATCCCCTCGGTCTGCTGGATGGCGCGCTCGATCCGCTGCCGCTCCTCGTCCAGCTTCACCGAGCGGAGATGCGCGAGGAACTTCCCCGCCGGGGTGAGGCGCGCCGCGTGCGGCGTCGCCGAGAGGACGTTCCCGAGATAGTCGCGGAGGCCGGCGGTGAGCCCGTCGGCCAGCGCGTCGTCCTCGGAGACGTTGATCCCGATGCTCCGCGGCTTCGCGCCGTCCAGGATCTCGAGGAGCGCCGCCTTGGGCCCTTCCTTGTACGTCCGGACCTCGTCGAAGATGGCCGCCTTCTGCACGTCGGGCGCGTCGAACGTGGCGACGAGCGCCGTGGAGGTGCGCTCGGTCACCAGGAAGAAGGTCGTCCACGTGAACTCGACGTCGAGGAAGTAGCGGAGCATCGGATCGGGGCGCTCCTTCGACTCCCGCACGACGGTGAGCCAGGCGTCCAGGTCGTGCTCGGCGAGGAGCGACTGGGCCTGGGCGAGCTTCTGCGCGCCCAGCGAGGGGGCGCGCGTCGCGACGGTCGGTGGCATGCAGGGACAATAAGGTCTGCGGCGAGGAGCGGCAAGCGGGAGTGTTGCGGCTATTCGCCGCGGATCAGCGCGATCAACTCTCCGCCGGTGGCGATCTCGTCGGGGTAGGCGTACTGCCGCCCGAGGAGGCGGATCTCGCTCGGGGTCTCCATCTCGCGCACGCAATCGAGACGCGGGAGGAGGAGGTCCAGCCGCTTCAGGAGCGCGCCGGAATCCTTGTCGGTCTCGGGCGAGAGCACCGCGAAGCGCCCCTCGCCGACGCGGGCCACCGTGTCCACCTCGCGCACGTTCCGTCCCAGCGAGGCGCCGAATTCCCTGAGCAGCCGCTCCGCGAACGCAGGACCGTGCCGCTCGGCGATGAGCGGGAACTCGGCGATCGCGCAGAGCGTGAGCAGGAACCCCTCGTGGTAGCGCTCGGCGCGCTTCACCTCGTCCTGAATGCGCGCCTCCAGCCCCGATCCGGTGAGAAGGCCGGTCACGCGGTCCAGCGACTCGGGCTCCTGGCCGCCCAGTCCGCGCACGTGGTCCCACGCGATCGAGACGTAGAGCGCGAGCTTCCGGAGCGCGTCCATCTCGGGCTCGCCCAGGCCGCCGCCCCGGCCCGCGTGCGGAGGAAGCACGATCCCGAGCGAGCCCGCGATGAGGTCGGAGGTGCGCACGGGGACCGTCGCCGCGTCCCCCTGGTCGGCGTCGCCCATCGCGCCCATCCCGCCCAGGGAGTCGAGGTCGACGGGTGATGCCGGCGAAAGCTCCACCCCATCGGCCATCGACCTGGCGGCCAGCGCGGCTTCGCGCTCGCGCGCCGGCTCGCGCCCTTCCTCGGCGCCCTCGTAGGCGGTGCGCAGGACGACGTCGCCATTCCTGTCCAGAAGCCGCGCGACGGCGAGCCCGCTGGGGAACAGCGCGCGCAGCGCCGCGATCGTCTCCAGCGCCAGCCCCTCCATCTCGCGCGTGACCATGAGACGCGGCGCGATGTCGGCGAGCTGCGAGACCATCGTCCCGCGCCGGTCCGCGCCCGCGTCGGGCTTCCGATGCTCGAGGAGCGAGACGAGATAGGCGGCGACGCGGTCGAGCACGTGCGCGAGCGCCTCCGGGTCGTAATCCCCGGCGCCCGCGAACTCGGCCGCGAGCACGCCGTGCACGTCCCGGCCCCGGAGCGGCGTGACCAGGAGCACGGCGGGGCGCGTCATCCCCTCTTCGCCCGGGCGGACGATCTCACCCGTGAGGCAGGCGCTCTCGCCTTCGCGGTGGGCGCGTCCGACGAGACCGGCCGCGTGGACCGGCAGCATGCCCGTCTCCCCCGCGCCCGACCCCGACGCCAGCACCGCGAACTCCCGCGCGCCCGCCTCGGCGGCGTACACCGTGACCGATTGCGCGCCCAGCCGCATCGCGAGGCGGGTGGCGGCCGCGCGGAGCCGTTCGGCGCGCGGCCCGTTCTCCGCCTTGAAGACCCGGTCCAGTCCCTGGCGCGCGCGGAACTCCAGCGCCTCGAGGTCGCTGCGCGAGCGGCGCACCACGCGGTCGAGGATGGCGGAGATCTGGGCGCCGATCTCGACCAGCCGGTCGAGGTCCTCGTCCTTGAATCGCTTTCCCTGGCGGTTGCTGGAGACGTTGAGGACGCCGATCACGCGGTCGTCCAGCTGGATCGGCGCGGACATGGCCGACGCGATGCGCGGACGCTCCCGGTCCTTGTAGCGCGGATCCAGCACCCGCTCGTTCACGATGAGCGGCTTTCCGCTCTGCGCGACCGTTCCGGCGATCCCCTCTCCGATCTTCTGCCGCACGGTCCGCACCGTGTCGTGCGAGAGCCCGTCGGCGAACGCGATGCGGAGCTCCCCTTCGTCCTCGTCCACCAGCATGAGCGAGCCGGCGTCGGCGCCCGTCTCGGCGATCGAGAGGGCGAGCACCTCGCGGAAGAGCCGCTGCCGGTCGTCGGAGAGGGCGAGCGCGTCGCGGATCTCCGTGAGCCGGTTCCCCGCCCCCGCGGCCACCTCGAATTCGCGCTCCCATTCGTCGATCGGCGCGGGCTGCGGATCCGCGGGACGCTCGGCCGGTCCGTCGTTCAGGATCGCCAGCAGGTCGGGCAGCGGCAGGAAGATGTTCGGGGAGATCCCGGCGCGCAGGAGCGCGGAAGCGCCCGGGGACTCCAGGGACGGCAGGGCCACGCGATCGGGCTTCAGCGCGAGGAGATCGAGCGGCTCGGTGGAGCGCGGGATCTGGAGCACCTCCGCGATGCGCAGCGAGAGGGCCTCGGGATCGGCGCTCGCGACGAGGACCAGCTCCACCCCGTCCGCACCCCTCGCGGTCGAAATGAGGTCCACCCGGTCGTCGGGCAGGTCCAGGAAAGCGAGTCTCATTGGATTTGGTTGTGCCGGCCCCGTTTGGTAGGCGGAATGGTCCGAGGCCGAGAACGCAAAGAGTGTACCACCCCGGAAACCGCACGGGGGCGCGCCGGAAGCGCGAGCGCGGGTTGCATCGTGCGCGGCGACGTGCGCTTTGCACGACGGCCCGGAGGGGCTACTTCGCTACGGTTAGCACCTTCGCGATCGCCACGTTGCGGTCCTGGTCGGACGCGCGGACCGTGACGGTGTGTTCCCCGGGGGGAAGGCTCGGGACGGGGATCCGGAAGTTCTCGGTGCGCTGGTCGTACAGGCCGTCCTCCGGAAAGATCTGGACCCAGTCGCCGCCGTCGACCGAATACTCGATCACCGCGATCCGCGAGTCGGCGTCCACGGCCGTGCCGCTCACCACGACGCCGCGGCCGCCGAGCCCGCCGCCCGAGGAGGTCTTCATCCCCTCGATGCGCGGCGGGACGTTGTCGATCGTGACGGCCGGGCCGGTCCGCTCCGAGGAGAGCGCCACGTCCGGCGGGTTGTCCACCCTGTCCGAGGCGATCACCTTGATGCGGTAGGTCCCGTTCGCGTAGGACTCGGCGTCCCACGAGACGATGCGATCCTTCTTGTCGGTCGCCAGGTTCCGCCACTCCTTCTCGTCGTCGCTCCGGATCAGCACGTCGTACGTGAGGTCGTCGCCGTTGGGATCGGCGGCGTCCCAGGTCACGGTGCGCACGCCGCGCGCCCAGGCCGCGCTCGCGTCGGAGACCGCGCGGGGGCCGGTCTTCGGCAGCGAGTACTCCACCTTCAATCCGTTCGGGAAGGTCTGCGAGATCTGCGGGGGCCGGTACTCCGGGCCCCCCTCCATGAACGGCTGGTCGGGTCCGAACACCTGGATGTTCCCGATCTCCGGCGGCAGGTTGCGCTGCCGGTAGGAGACCTCGGCCATCGAGAGGAACGGAAGATCGCTCCCCGTCTTCTTGAGACGCAGGCGGAACTGGAGGAAGCGCGCGGGAGGGCTCTTGATCTCGGCCCCTCCGGGACCGATCGGGGTCTCGGGGCTCCAGTCGCTCCAGCCCTCGTCGGGCGTCTGGCTGAGGCCGCTGCGCGAGGACCACGTCGCCTCGCCGTCGCGAAGGGAGACGAGCGCGCGTCCCCAGGACGCCACCGAGCGGAGGTCGTGCGCGTCGGAGAGATAGGTCCCCTGCGCCGCGGGGCCGGAGCCCAGGGCGTAGAGGATGGCCGGGTTCCCCGTGGCGGCGAAGGTCTCGCCGCCGGAGCGGATCAGGGCGAGCACCTGCTTTTCGTCCGGGGCGCCGAGCAGCGCGTACTTGCGATTGGTCGAGACGCGGAAGAGCGCGCCCGGGTCGCCCGTCGACACCCACACCGACTGGTCGTCGGCGGGAATCATGGAGTAGATGTAATCGGCCGTGGGCGCGTAGAGCAGCCGCGCGCTCCCGTCGGGCTGCACCAGGTAAACGCCGCTCCGCCCGCCGCTCGTGGGCGTGACGTCGACGGCGTAGGGACTGGCGCCGCCTCCCCCCGCCGAGCGCGAGGACGCCTGCCCCTTGCTCGCGCCGACCGCGACGGAGCCGTCGGGAAGCACCGCGATGGCCCGGATCTCGTCGGCGTCGGCGTCGTAGATCACGCGCTGGCGCCCGGCGCCCTCGACCTTCACGAGGAGCCCCTTCGCCCCTGTGCCCGCGAGGAGCGCGCCGTCCTTGGCCCAGGCGAGGGCGAGCACGTTCACGTCCTTGGTCTCCGCGTAGACGGAGCCCTTTCCCGGCCCCGTCACCTGGAAGATCTTCCCGCGGGGGCCGGTGCCGGCGTAGAGGGCGCCGTCCTTGCCGACCAGGAGCGACCAGATCGATTCCTCGCCCGTCTTGAAGTAGCGCGTCGTGTCGCCGCGCGCCGTGATCCGGAAGATCTCGCCCCCGGGCGCCGACGCGGCGTACACGTCGTCCCTGGCGTCCACGGCCATCGCGGTGATCTCGCTGGCGCCCGTCCTCCAGAGAAGCTTCGCTCCCTCGCCGCGCGTCCAGCGGTAGATGGCGCCGTTGTCGCCCGTGCCGAAATAGACCCGTCCCTTCGCGTCGCGCGCGAGGCTCCAGATGTAGGCCACGTCGGGAAGGCGCGTCACGACCGAATCCCATCCCGGTCCGAGGCTCAAGTAGCCGTCGCTCTCGATCGAGACGCCCACGACCTGCTCTCCCTGGAGGAAGTCTCCGGCGCTGTCCAGCCGCCAGAAGGAGGTGCTCACGGCGAGCGCGCCGGGGGCGTGGCAGGCGAGAAGAAGGACCGCGGCACTCCATGCCGCGACGAGCGCGGAGGGTCGAAGGGGCGTCAGAATGGCTCTCCTTTCGCGGCGGGACGGGCGCGGCGTCATCGGGAGGCGTCTCGAGGCGCGATCATCGGTTTCCGGGAATGACGGTGACGGTGGCGCTCTCGCATCCGCGCACGACGTGCCCCAGCGGGATCGCGGCCTCGGACACGGTCGCGCCCTTGGTGGCGGCCGACTCGCCCGACTTGGGCGATGAGCCGAGCACGTTGAGCACGGAGCCGGGCGCCTGGGACATCTCACGGCCGCCCACGACGGCGCCGCCCGCGGCGCGATAGAGCTGCACGTAGATCCGGTCGGACGGACGGTCCGATTCGATCAGATCGGCGAGCTGGTCGAACGTCTCGGGCTGATATCGCTCCGGCGCCCGCTGCATCTCCCACTTCTCGGTCTCGGTCGCGTCGCAGACGCGCACCGTGAGATCGCCCGCCGGCGTCGAGGGCGGGACGCGGACCCGCACGCGGCGGGTCTCGACCAGGCGGTTCGAGCGGCGGAGCGTGAGGTCCACGTCGAGCGAATCGCCCGCGATGACGGCGGCGGGCGCGACGCGGATCCCGAGCAGCGCAGCCTCGTCGATCCCCTCCTCCACGCGCACGCTGACGCGCGCCGAGTCGAGCCGCGAGGGGCGGAACCGGTCTCCGAGGAGAAGCGTGAGCGACTGCCCCACGGTCTCTCCCACCCCCGAGACGGGTGCCGTGCTGATGAAGGTGTCTTCCTTGTGGATCGTGCGCGCGCCGCCGTTCATGTAGAGCGCGAAGTCGTACCGCAGCGTGGCCACGCCGGCGTCGTAGAGCGCTTCGGAGATCGAGTTCACGACGGTCGCGCTTACGAGCGCGGGCGTGAGATAGCGGCTCCGCGCCACCTCCATGCGGTAGGAGCGGGAACGCCCGCCGGTCCCGGTGATCGCGACGGAGACCGGAATCATCGACGGCGACGGGCCCAGGGTCCCCGCGATCCCCGTGCTCCGGTCGGCGAAGATGGTGCCGCAGGTCACCGTGGGCGAGCCGATCTTGTTCGAGATCTCCTGGCTGGACATGATCGTGTGGATCCTGGCCGCCGTCATCGGCAGCTCCATCCAGCCCATCGCGAGGAAGGGATGCCCGAAGGCGAGCACGCGGTCGCCGTCGCGGTAGGTGACGGTGCCGATCGCCGCCGCCGACCAGTCGCCCCGCACCAGCTGAACCCCCACGGCCGAGCCGGGGCGGAGCGAGTCGCAGGAGCCCCCGGGGGCGTTGGCCCCGCCGGGGCTTGCGACGAAGCCGCGCTCGGAGAGCCAGGGCTGGAGGTAGCGGATCGCTTCGCTGGTGAAGCCGGCGAGCGCGAGCGGCGTGGCGATCGGCCTCGCGCCGCCGACGTCGCCCGACGGCTCCTTGGGCGCCCCGAGGGATCCGAAGGCGTCCTCGGGGTTCGACGGCCGGGCGCCGGGGGCCGGGAGGAGGCTCAGCATCTGGTCGATCGGCGTGATCCCCGCCATCGGCTCCTTCAGGAAGGCCCAGGTGTAGGAGACCGCGCCGATCAGCTTTCCCCCGACGTAGACCGGGCTTCCGCTCATCCCCGCGATGACGCCGGTCCGGTCCACGACCGGGCCCGACGCTTTCGCCATGATGAGGTCGAAGCCGGGGCGATAGCTCTTCAGCACCCCCACGATGGTGACCGAGAAGGTGTCGATCTGGGTGCCGGAGAAGACGCTGTAGCCGGTGCCGACCATCCCCTCGCGGATCTCGGAGACGGGGAGCCTGGCCGAGGGCGGGATGAGCGGCGGCGGGGCCGCCCAGGCGGCGCCGGGCAGCGTTCCCCCCGCGAGGACCCCAGCGATTCCGGAGGCGAGGAGGAGAGCCGGTAGGACGCGCCCGAGCGCGCGACGAATGGTCATTAGTAGTGGGAACAATACGGACTGGAGGAAGGTTCCGTCAACGAGTCCCGCCCGATCCCCGCGCCCGGTCACGCAGCGAGGCCAGGCGCTGGAGCGCATCCAGCGGCGTGAGCCGCTCCACCGGGGCGTCGGCCAGCTCGACGAGGAGCGCCGCCCGCTCGTCCGCCCCCACGCCCCGCCCCGGGCCGCCCCCCGCGTCCCCCCGCGCGCCGTTCTGGCCGGCGGCGTGCTCCCGCTCCAGGCGCGCCAGGATCTCCTCGGCGCGGGCGAGCACCTCCCCCGGCACGCCGGCGAGCTGGGCGACGTGGATCCCGTAGGAGCGGTCGGCGCGCCCCGGCGCGATCACGTGCAGGAAAACGATCCTCCCCCCGGTCTCCGAGACCCGCACGTTCCGGTTCTTGAGGCGCGGCAGAGTCGCCTCGAGATCGGTCAGCTCGTGGTAGTGGGTGGCGAAGAGGGTTCGCGGGCGCGCGCGCGGGCCCTCGTGCAGGGCCTCGGTCACCGCCCACGCGAGGGAGAGCCCGTCGTAGGTGCTGGTCCCCCGCCCCACCTCGTCCAGGAGCACCAGGCTCTGGTCGGTGGCCTGGCGCAGGATGGCCGCGGTCTCCTCCATCTCGACGAAGAAGGTCGAGGCGCCGCGCGCGATCTGGTCCGAGGCGCCGACGCGCGTGAAGATCCGGTCGGCGAGCCCGATCTCGGCCGACGCCGCCGGGACGTAGGAGCCGACCTGCGCGAGATAGACCGCGAGCCCCACCTGGCGCAGGAAGGTGGACTTGCCCCCCATGTTGGGGCCGGTGATCAGCCAGATCTGCTCCCGCTCCCCGTCGAGCGCGCAGTCGTTCGGAACGAAGGCGCCGCCGTCCAGCGCGCGCTCCACCATCGGATGCCGCGACTGCTTCAGCACGAGCTTCCGGCTCTCGGTCAGGACCGGGCGCGTCCAGCGCTCGCGTGCGGCGGTCTCGCCGAGCGCGCGGTACAGGTCGAGCTCGGCCACCACGCGCGCGGCGTCGTGCAGGGCGCCGATCGACTCCAGGCACCGCTCGCGCAGGCGGTGGAAGTGCGCCGCCTCGGAGCGGCGGCTCTCCACGTTGGCCGCCTCGATCCGCTCCTCCATCCGCTTCAGCTCGGGCGTGACGTAGCGCTCGGCGCCGGCCAGCGTCTGCTTTCGAATGTAGTCCTCGGGCGCGCGGGCGAGCTGCGAGCGGGTGATCTCGATGTAGTAGCCGAAGACACGGTTGTAGCCCACCTTGAGATTGGAGATCCCCGACCGCGCGCGCTCCCGCGCCTCGAGCGCGAGCACCTGCTCGCGGCCGTCGCCCGCGTCGCTCCGCATGGCGTCCAGGTCGGGATCGAACCCCGGACGGATGATCCCCCCCTGGGTCGCGGTGAGCGGGAGCTCCTCCATCAGCGCTTCCTCGAGCAGCGCCGCGAGCCCCGAGAGGTCGGGAAGCGCCTCGCGCCAGGCGCCGATCGCCGCCCCCGTCCGCGCCTCCAGCGTAAGGCGCACGGCGGGCAGGCGCCGGAGCGCGTCGCGCACGGCGCCCAGGTCGCGGGGCGCCGCGCGTCCGGAGCCCAGGAGTCCGAGCGTGCGCTCGAGATCGGGGAAGCGGTGGAGCCGCTCGGCCAGCTCGGCCCGGAGCGGCGCCGACTCGGCGAAGCAGGCCGTGCGGTCGAGGCGCGACGTGACCACCGCGCGCTCGCGCGCCGGCTTCCTGAGGAGCGCCCGGAGCGCCCGCGCTCCCATCGAGGTCTCGGTGCGGTCGAGCAGGTGGAGCAGCGCGTGCTCCTTCCCCGCCGGCGACTCGAAGACCTCGAGATTCCGAAGCGTCACCTCGTCGACGACGAGCGGCTCTCCCTCGCGGAGCGGGCGGATCTCCCGGATCTGCGGCAGGTCCGATTTCGCGAGCGAGCGCAGGTAGTCGAGCAGCGCGCCGGCCGCGCCCAGCCCCTCGCGTCCCGCGTCCAGCCCGAACGCGTCGAGGCGGGCCACCGAGAAGTGCCGGAGCAGCGCCTGGCGTCCCGCCTCGGGATCGAACCGCGCCGGCTCGCGGCGCGTGATCGGCACCTTGCCGTAGGGCGAGCCCTCGCCGTCGCCGCACGCCGGGTCGCGCCCGCCGCGACCGGATAGCGGCAGCAGCACCTCGCGCGCGGGAAACGCGAGCGGGAGCGCGGCGAGTCCCTCGGCGTCCACCGTCCCCGCGCGAAATTCCCCCGTCGAGACCTCGGCCACGGCGACCCCGATGCGCGCCTCGCCGGGGGCGAGCGCCACGATGTAGTGGCTCTCGGTCGCCTCCAGAAGCCCGAGCCGCGTGACCGTGCCCGGCGTGAGCACCTCCACCACCTGGCGGTCGACCAGCCCCTTCGCCTCCTCGGCGCTCTCCATCTGCTCGGCGATCGCGACCGAGTAGCCGTGCTCGACCAGCTTCTTGAGGTACCCCTCGACCGAATGGTGCGGCACGCCCGCGAGCGGAAGCGGGTCGCGCTTCTTGTCGCGGGAAGTCAGCGCGATGCCGAGCACGCGCGAGGCGACGAGCGCGTCCTCGCCGAAGGTCTCGTAGAAGTCGCCCATGCGGAAGAGGAGGATGCTCCCCGGATGCTCCGCCTTGAGCCTCCGGTACTGCTCGAGCATCGGGGTCGTCTCCCCGCGGGCGGCGACGCTCTCCGCCGCGCCGTTCGCTTCCGTGCGGACCGGGGTGGTCTCCACGCTAGTGGGGCACGACCTGGTAGGAAAGCCCTCGCTCGCGCCGGAGCCGCTCGCCCAGCGCGCGCGCCTCGTCGCGCGTGGCGAAGGAGCCCGCGCGCACGCGGAAGAGGGGCGGCGTCTCGGTCCCCTGTCGTACCGACACGTCGTCGTTCCCCGCCTGGCGCAGCTCGCCCGCCAGCGCGTCGGCCAGCCCCTTCTTCGTGAACGCGCCGATCTGGATGGCGTATCCGCCGCCGATCGGCAGGAGGGGCGTCACCGTGTCGCCGGGGCGGATGCCGCGGTCGCGGACCCGCGCCGCCTCGTAGGAGAGCGGGAAGCGCTGCGCCACCTGGCGGAACACGCTCGCCGCGTCGGCCGGACGCCCCACCGCTTCGAGCGCGATGCCCATGGCGTAGAGCGCCTGCGGCGCGTACTCCCCCTGGGGATGGCGCTCGAGAAGCGTCCGGAGCGCGGCCATCGCCGCCGAGGGCTTGCTGGCGCGCAGCGCGGCCTGGGCCGTGGCGTAGTCGTAGGACTCCTCCTCGGGCGAGCCCCGGAGATCGGACTCGGCGGAGGCCAGGAACTGGAGCGCTCCCGCGGCGTCCCCGCGGCCGAGCTGCGCCAGCCCGCGCGTCACGAGGGCCTGCCGTCCCGTCGCGCTCCGCTCCACGCCGGGGGTGAAGATGGCGAGCAGGTTCTCCGCCTGCGCGTAGTCGCCGCTCACGTAGCGGAGACGGGCCTGGGCCAGCGTCGCCTCGCGCCGGAAGGCGCCCTTCGGGTAGCGGGTCAGGTACTCCGAGAGCGCCTGGTCGTAGGCGTTGCCGTCCTCGAGCAGGAGCGCGCGCAGGTACGCCGCGGCGTCGGCCTTGTCGGGCGCCAGGCCGTTCTCGGGAATCCGGATCAGGATGGCGCGCGCCTCCTCGGGGCGGCCCCGGTCGAAGGCCTCGCGCGCCGAGGCGAGGAGCGCCGCGTTCGCTTCCGGCGCGGAGGGCTTCTTCGCCTCCTTCCGGGGCGCCGCCGCGACCAGCGTGGCCGCGCCGGCGACGAGCAGCGCGAGCGCGGCGGCGCGGAAGCGGCCGAGCCTCACGCGCGCTCCATCCAGGCGAGACAGGAGGGGCAGCGCGACCAGTATTCCTCGGCGCGCTCCCCGCACTTGGGGCAGGTGAGCGGCGCCGAGCCGCCCAGCTCGCGCAGCAGCGAGTCCACCTCGTTCAACGCCCGCGCGGGATCGCCCAGGCGGCGGTGGATCTCGATCACGAGCAGCCGCGCCTCGAGCGAATGGGGATCCACGGTCAGGGCCTCGCGCGCCGCGTGCGTCGCCTCGGAGAGATCGCCGCGCTTCATGTGCATGCGCGCCAGCGCGAGCAGGATCCGCGCGTCGCGCGGGTTCTTCTGCAGCATCTGCTCGTAGAGGGGCGCCAGGTCGCCGAAGCGGCCCCGCTCGAAATAGGAGACCTCGAGCCGCTCGAGCACCAGGTGCGAGTGCTCGGGGTGCGCGGCCGCGAGTCCCTCCCAGAGCGCCATGGCCCGGTCGGGATGGTTCGTCTCATAGTAGATGTCCCCCATCCGGAGCAGCGCCACGGGGAGATCGCGCTCCATCTTGAGCGCCGCCTTGAAGTGCCGCGCCGCCTCCTCCAGCTGCTCGTTCCGGAGATAGACCTCGCCGATCGCGGCCCGGTAACGGGCGAGCGCCGCGGTCTCCTTCTCGCCGCGCGCTTTCGCCATCTCGACCCGCACGTCGTAGGCATGGTCCCATTCGCCGCCCGCCTCGTAGGCCTGGAGCAGGAGCGGGAGGCCGCTGCCGTTCTTCCGTTCCCGCTCGCGCAGCGCCGAGGCCTCCGCGATCGCCTCCTGGGGCCGTCCCACGGCGATCCAGTCGAGCACCAGGGCCTCGCGAATCGCCTTGTCCTGGGAGGGGGTGCGCGCCGCGCGCGCGGTGAGCTTCCGGTGCAGATCGAGGGCGCGCGCGGCCTCGCCGCGCTCGCGAAGGAGATTGCCGAGATGGATGTAGGCGTCGATGTTCCCGCTGTCTTCCTGGACGGTATCGGCGAAGGCCTCGAGCGCGGCGTCCTTGTCCCCCGCGAGCAGCGCGTGCACGCCGCGCTGGTAGGGCGTCTCCGGACGGGGCGGGCCGGTGTTCGCGTCGCGCGAGAAGAGCCACGCCGCATACCCCACCGCCGCCAGCGCCCCCACCACCGCCACCCAGGTGAACAGCGGCGCCATCAGCGCCCCCCGCCCCCCTCCGTCATCAGCGTCCCCCGCCGGCCTTGGACCCGAGCGCCAGCCCCTCGAGCGGAAGGTTACGGAGCTCCGCCAGCTCCCGTTCCAGCTCCTGCTTCTGCCGCTCGATCGCCGCGACCTCGGAGCGGGCCTTCAACACCTGAAAGAGCACCAGCAGGAACGCGAGGAACATTCCCGTGGCGAACGCGGCGAACACCGCGACATTGACCGGAATGGAGCGGTAGACGTGCCCGGGCAGGTTGATCGCCGTCACGCTCTCGCGCATGTTCAGGATCGCGAAGCCCACGACGAGGATCATGACGGCGAGCCAAAGGACGTTCCGGAGAAACCACATGGCACGGCCTCCTTGGGGGGAGATGGGCGCGGGCGAACGCCGCACCGATCCGCGCCAGAATAGAGGTGTACCGCGCCCGGGTCAACCGGGGGCGGAACCCAGGAGCGCCCCGTCTCGAAGCGCGTCCACGCGCACGGGAACGATGCCTCCCGCCGGAGGCCGCTGCTCGAGCCGGACCGGCGCGTAGACGTCGGTCATCGCGACGCAGGGCTCGACCGACGGGCGCGCCCCCTCGACGATGGCGGGGCGAAGCGAGCCGATGAGGCTTCGATGAAAGGCGTCGCGCTTGGCGTCGGCCAGAACCCGGAGCCGCTCCGACCGCTCGCGCGCCACCGCGAGGGGCGCCGCGTCGTTGTGGAGCGCCGCCCGCGTGCCGGGACGCGGCGAGTAGCGGAAGACGTGCAGGTGCGTGACCGGGAGCGCCTCGACGAAACGGTACGTCTCCTCGAACTCCGCCTCCCCTTCTCCGGGATGTCCCACGATCACGTCGGCCCCGATCGCCGCGGGGCCGCCGCCGGCGAGCCGCTCCACCAGCCTGGCGTACGCCGAGGGATCGTAGGGGCGGCGCATCGCGCCGAGCACCGCGGGCGAGCCGCTCTGGAGCGGCAGGTGGAAATGGCGGCAGAGGCGCGGCTCCGATTCCGCCAGCGCGAGCAGCGACGGGTCCACCTTGTTCGGCTCGATGGAGGAGATCCGCACCCGGTGCGAGGCGCCGAGGTCGAGGATCGCTTCGATCAGGGCGGCGAGGAGCCCGCGGCGGCCCAGATCGCGCCCGTAGGCGCCCAGATCGGCTCCCGTGAGGACGATCTCGTGAAATCCCGACTCGAGAAGACGCCGCGCCCGGTCCGTCGCCTCGGCGAGAGGCAGGCTCCGGCTCCTCCCGCGCACGTACGGAACCACGCAGTAGGAGCAGAAGGCGTCGCAGCCGTCCTGCACCTTGAGCAGCGCGCGCGTCCGTCCGAATGCGATCGGGACGGGGGCCGGGACGGCAGCCGAAGCGGCCGGCCGCTTCGCGCGCGCCGGCGCCGCGGCGATCACCGGCCCGCGGGGCGGCGCCGCCGGCGCGTTCGGATCAGCAGGCGCGCCCGCGCGCGGCGCGCCGAGCCGCTCGGCGATCGTGTCGCGCTCCGCCGTGCCGAGCACGTCCGACACGCCCGGGATCGCGGCCACTTCGCGGGGCGCGCGCTGCGCGTAGCACCCCGTCACGACGACGCGGGCCCCGGGGTGCTCGCGCGCAAGGCGCCGGATCGCCTGACGCGCCTCCTGGTCGGCGCGCGCGGTCACGGTGCAGGTGTTCACCACCACCACGTCCGCCGCTTCCCCCTCGCGCGCCTCGGCCCATCCGGCGTCTCCGAGTGAGGCGCGCATGGCCGCGGTGTCGTGCTGGTTCAGGCGGCAGCCCAGCGTGAAATAGAAAACCCGGGGCGCCTTCGCGGTCGCCCCGGGTCGTTGGAAATACGGCATGAACGCTACGCGACCGTCGTGTCGTCGCTTCCTTCAGCGACCGGCGCCGGCTCCCCCGGCTCCTCGGCTGCCGAGGGCGAGGGCTTGAACCGCTCCTGGAACGACTCCTGGCCCGCCCGGTCCTGATCGGCGACCCAGGCCTTGGCGCTCAGGATGATGCGGTGTGCCTGCGTGTCGACGCGCGTGACCTTGAGGTCCAGCGTGTCACCCGGCTTGAAGCTGTCCGACGGCTTCTTCAGTCCGTCCACGCCCAGCTGCGAGAGCGGGATGAACCCTTCGAGACCGTCTTCGAGGTCCACGATGACGCCGCGGTCCAGAAGCCGGACCACCGTCCCCTTCACGATGATGTCGGGGAGGTAGCGCTCGGCCAGCGTGGGCCAGGGATCGTCGCTCACCTGCTTCAGCCCGAGGCTGATCCGGCGCGCGTCCTTGTCGATGGAGAGCACCACCACGTCCACCTTGTCGCCCTTCTTCAAGATCTCGCTGGGGTGGGCGACCCGGCGGGTCCACGACATGTCGCTGATGTGGACCAGTCCGTCGATCCCCTCCTCGATCTCCACGAAGGCCCCGAAGTTGGTCAGGTTGCGGACCTTCCCCGAGAGCCGGGTGCCGATCGGGAAGCGTTCGTCCAGCGTGAGCCACGGATCGGGCTCGATCTGCTTCAGACCGAGCGAGATCTTCTCGTTGTCCTTGTCGATCTTCAGGATCATCGCCTCGACCTCGTCCCCGATCGCGACGACCTTGCTCGGGTGACGCACGTGGCGAGTCCAGGACATCTCGGAGATGTGGATGAGCCCCTCGATCCCCTTCTCCAGCTCCACGAAGGCGCCGTAATCGGTGATCGAGACTACTTTCCCCTTCACGCGCTGGCTGACGTTGTAGCGCTTGTCCACGTCCTCCCACGGATACGCCGTGAGCTGCTTCATGCCGAGGGAGATGCGCTCCTTCTCGGGATCGAAGGAGAGGACCTTCACCTTCACCTTGTCGCCGATCGAGACCAGCTCGGAGGGATGGCTGACGCGGCCCCAGGACATGTCGGTGATGTGGAGCAGGCCGTCGATGCCGCCCAGGTCCACGAACGCGCCGAAGTCGGTGATGTTCTTGACCTGGCCCTCGCGGATCTGGTCCTTGGCCAGCTCCTGGATGATCTCGCTCTTCTGCTTCGCCCGGTGCTCCTCGAGCACCGCGCGCCGCGAGACCACGATGTTCCGGCGCCGCTTGTTCAGCTTGATGATCTTGAATTCCATCGACTGGCCGAGCAGCGAGTCGACGTTCTGCACCTGGCGCAGCGCGATCTGCGAGCCCGGGAGGAAGGCCTCGACCCCATAGAGGTCGACGACCACGCCGCCCTTGATCTTCCGCATGAGCCGCCCCTCGACCAGCTCGCCCTGGTCGGCGGCCGCCTTGACGCGGTCCCAGACCTTGACGAAATCGGCGCGCTGCTTGGAGAGGACGACCAGGCCGTCCTGGTTCTCGGTCTTCTCGAGGAAGACCTCGATCTCGTCGCCGACCTTCACGCCTTCGAGGTCGGGGAACTCCTCGACCGGGATGACCCCCTCGGACTTGAAGCCCACGTCGACGGTGACTTCCTTGTCGTCGATCTTGAGCACCCGCCCGCGGACGATCTCCCCCTCTTCGAGGTCCTGAAGCGACTCCTCGTAGAGCTGGAGCCATTGCCCCATGGCGCCCGCTTCGTCCTCGCCGTCGACCTCGACCGCTCCCGCGGCGCCCGGCGAGGTGAACAGCTCCTCGTCGTCGTCCTGATGGATCAGCCTGGTGGTCGTGCGCCGCTTCCGCGGCTTGGCTTCGGCCTCCGCCTCATCCGCGCCATCGTCCTTCACTTCCAGCTCTTCTTCGTGACGTCGAACCATTCCGTTACGTTACCCCCTGTTTCTATGAATTTCGGCCTCGAAGGGCCGGTGCTGCCGTTCGTCGCGCTACGCGGAGCGGGCCTGGCCCGGCTCCAGATCGGTGAGGCGTGCGACCACTTCGGCGATCACTTCGTCGGGCGTGGACGCCCCCGCCGAGACGCCGACCCGGCGGACGCCGGTGAACCAGGACGGGTCGATCTCTTCGGCCGACTCGACCTGGTGCACCCGCGGATTCACCTTGCGGCAGACCTCGGCCAGCTGCGCCGTGTTCGCGCTCTGACGGCCGCCGATGATCACCATCGCGTCCACCGAGGGCGCGAGCTCGACGGCCGTCTTCTGCATCGACGTCGTCGCGCCGCACAGGGTGTTGAACACCCGCACTTCCTTCCCGCGCTTCAGCAACGCGCCGACCACCTCCTGCACGTGGCCGATCGAATGGGTCGTCTGGAACACGACGCCCATGCGCGGGATGAACTTCAGCTTCTCCGCCTCTTCGACGGTGTCGATGACGATCGCCTTGCCCTGCGTGTGCGCCACCACGCCGATCACTTCCGGGTGATGCGCGTCGCCGATCATGACGACCTTGTAGTTGTCGGCGATCAGCTTCGCCGCGTACTGCTGCGCCTTGGTGACGAAGGGGCAGGTCGTGTCCACCACGTTGAGCCCCCTCGTCGCCGCCTGCTCGTGCACCTCGGGCCCGACGCCGTGGGAGCGGATCACCACGGTGCCGTCCGGAGCCAGCTCGGTCAGATCGCTCACCACTTCCAGTCCGCGCCGGTGGAAGAGATTCACCACCTGCGGATTGTGAATGAGCTGGCCGAGCGACTTCACGGGACCCTGCGCCTGGTCGAGGGTGTCGGTCGCCATCTTGATGGCGCGCTTCACCCCGAAGCAGAACCCGGCGTTGTCCGCGACGACGACTTCCATGCAGTCCCCCGCCGGGCTCAACCCGGCAGCGCGGCGATCGCTTCCATGACGGCCGCCGCGAATGTGTTCATGGACTCCCGGTCCGCCTCGACGCGGATCGGCGGCGTCATCGGCGTGCCGATGACGATCCGGACGAGCGTCTGGCGACGCAGGGAGCGCCGAATCTGGTTGGACCCGGAGATCCGGATGGGGAGCACCGGCGACCGGGTCACGACCGCGAGACGGCCGATACCGGCCCGAGGCGCCAGAAGGGCACCGCTCTTGTTGCGGGTCCCCTCCGGGAAAATCAGAACCGCACCTCCCCCGTTCAGCACTTCCTCGGCGCCGAGCAAACCCGACCTCGCCCGGGTGCCTCGCTGAATGGGGATCGAATTATACCCCCGGAGCATCGCCCCAAACACCTTATTTTGGAAGAGTTCCGCCTTCGCCACGAAGTGCAGGACCCGGGGGAAATTGGACCCCACCAGGGGCGGATCCCAGAAGCTGATGTGGTTGCAGGCGGCGATCAGGGGCCCGCTCCGCGGCACATGATCGAGCCCTTCGATGCGGAACTTGAGGAAAGTCCGCGAAAACCGCTTCACGAATCGGCTTCCGAACCAGTAGAAGGGCCTCGTCGGACCGGGTCCCCGGCGGGCCAGCTCGGCCCAGCGGGTCACCACCTCGACCTGTTCGGCCAGCCCGAGGTCTGATGTGTCGAGCCGGATGGCGTCTTCCGCCGGCTGGAGCGGGCTCTCCGCTCTCCCCTGGTCGCGGCCGTCCCGCTCCCGGATCATCGCCTCGATCGCGGCCAGATCGGGACGCTCGCCCCGGGCCTCCAGCTCCCGAAAGCGGCGCAGGGCCCGCACCGCCGCCGAGGCTTCGAGGAAGATCTTGAGGTCGGCTCTCGGGAAGACGACGGTGCCGATGTCGCGCCCTTCCATGACCACGCCCGGGGGGCGCGCGAACGAGCGCTGGATGGCCACCAGCCGGCGGCGGAGCCCGGGATGGACGGCGACGCGGGAGGCGGCGTCTCCGGCTTCGGCAGTGCGGATCTCGCCGTCGAGGAGCCGTCCGCCGCAGCGGAGGCCCTCGGGCGTCGGCTCGAAGCGGACCCCCTCCAGCGCGCGGAGCATCTCCGCTTCGGAGTCGAGGTCGGCGCCCGCCTGCAGCGCGACCCAGGCGGCCGCGCGGTACATCGCCCCCGAGTCCACGTGCGGCAGCGCGAGGGTCCGCGCCACGGCGCGCGCGGTCGCGCTCTTCCCGGCGCCGGCGGGACCGTCGATGGCGACCACGAAAGCCTTCAACGGCGAAGGCTCCGGAGCCTGTCGAGAAAATCGGGGTCCGAGATCGCGGCCGCGTCGGCGCCTTCCACCGTGACGCCTTCCTTCGCGGCGAGGCCGGCCACGAGGAAGGCCATCGCGACGCGGTGGTCCCCCGCCGCGTCCACGCGGCCGCCGCGCAGCGAGCCTTTCCCCTCGATGATCCAGCCGTCCTCCAGCTCGTCCACGACGCCTCCGGCCGCGCGGAGTGCGACGGCCACGGTTGCGATCCGGTCCGACTCCTTCACGCGCAGCTCGCGAGCGCCGCGGATCTCGCTCCGCCCTTTCGCGAACGCGGCGAGCACCGCGACCATCGGCAGCTCGTCGATGAGGCGCGGCGCCTCGTCCTCCCCGACCGTAACGGGACGGAGCCCGCCCGCCTTCACGTGGAGGTCGGCCACCGGCTCTTCGCCCGCGGCCCTCGGCTCCTGCCGCTCGATGACGGCGCCCATCCGCGCGAGGAGATCGAGGAACGCGGTCCGGGTCGGATTGGCGCCGACGCCGCGGATCGTGATCTCCGATCGCGGGACGAGGGCGGCCGCGGCCACGAGGAAGGCGGCCGCCGAGAGGTCCCCCGGCACTTCGATCTCGGCGCCGTGGAGCGCGGCCGGACCGGTCACGCGAGCGGCGCGCCCCTCGCGGACGACGCGCGCGCCGAAGAGCGGGAGCATCCGCTCGGTGTGGTCGCGCGTCGCGACCGGCTCCTCCACGATCGTCGCTCCCGACGCCTGGATCGCGGCGAAGAGGAGCGCGCTCTTCACCTGGGCGCTCGCCACCTTGGTGTCCACGTGCGCGCCGTGGAGCGCGGTTCCGCGGACGACGACGGGGGGCAGGCGGTCGCGCGAGCGCGCGTGCACGTCGGCGCCGAGCAGGCGGAGCGGCGCGATGACGCGGTCCACCGGCCGGCGGCGCAGCGAGGCGTCGCCCGTGAGCACGGAAAGGAACGGCTGCGCGGCGAGAAGGCCGGTCGCCAGGCGGAGCGCGGTCCCCGAGTTCTTCGCGTCGAGCACCGTGTCGCTCTCGGCGAGCGTTCCCCCCTCGAGGATCCACTCGGCGCGGGAGGTCCGGACGCGCGCGCCCAGCGCCCGCGCGAGGCCCAGCGCGGCGCGCGCGTCGGCGCCGGGGTTTCCCCCGCGGATCCGCGTCGTTCCCGGCGCGAGCGCGCCTAGGAGCACCGCGCGCTGCGTGACCGACTTGTCCCCCGGGACCGTGGTCTCGCCGCGGAGCGGCTTTCCGGGACGCGTGGCGGCGCGGCTCATCGCACGATCTCCTCCCGGAACGACCGGGCCTCTTCCAGGCACGCGCGGAGCGCGGGCCCCCCTTCCTGGATGGCGTGGCGCAGGGCGCGCACCTCGCGTTCGAGCAGCTCGAGCGCGGGAAGGAGCTTCGGTCCGTTCCGCTCGAGGATCTCCGCCCAGAGCGCCGGCGGCGAGCCCGCCACGCGCGTGGTGTCGCGCAGCCCGGGCCCCGCCGTCTCGGCCAGCGCGCGCGTCATCGACCCCGTACGGCGCAGCGTGCGCACGAGCGCGACCGAAGCGACGTACGGCAGATGGCTCGTGAGCGCGACCAGCGCGTCGTGCAGCGCCGGCGCGATCGAGGCGGGGCGCGCGCCCAGCGCGCGCCAGAGCGCCGCCGCCCGTCCCCCGGGCCTACCCGCCTCCAGCGGAAGCCCGATCAGCACGGCGGCGCCGCGATAGAGATCGGCGCGGGCGGACTCGATCCCCGAGGACTCCGAGCCGGCGAGCGGATGCGCCGGCACGAACCGGTCGGCGAGGGACGGCGTCTCCAGGGACGCCGCGAGGGCGGGCAGCATGATGCTCGAGAGATCCATCACGATGGCTCCGGGGGGAACGGCGTCGCCGAGACCGCGGACCCAGCCGGCCGCGGCGCCCGGAGGCATGGCGAGCGCCACGACCTCGGTCTCGGCGGGAACGGCGCCGGGATCGCGCAGCCGCTCCGTCATGGCGCCGCGCTCCAGCGCGCGGCGCGCCGCGGCGTCGTCTTCGTCGAAGCCGAGGACGCGCGCTCCGGGATCGGCCGCGCGGAGTGCCAGCCCCAGCGAGCCGCCCATCAGGCCGAGTCCGAGGATCGCGACCCGCCGGGGCGGGGCGTCCGGGGTCGGGCGCTCCGTCACGTCGCTTTGGCGAGCGCCTCGATCAGCCGGTCGTTCTCGAGCCGGGTGCCGACGCTGATCCGCGCGTACTCGGCCGGGAGCCCGAAGGAGGTCATCGGTCGGATGATCACGCCCAGACGCTCCAGCGTGCGGGTGGCTTCCACCGCCGAGCCGGGGAACTTCGCGAGCACGAAGTTCGCCCAGGAGGGGGTCACGCGGATCCCCCGCTCCGGGAGCGCGCGCTCGAGGAAGGAGATCCCCTCGGCGTTCACGTGGCGGCTGCGGAGCACCTGCTCCGGATCGGCCAGGCTGGCGCGCGCGGCCGCCTGCCCCACCGTGGTGACGTTGAACGGCAGCCGGACGCGATGAACCACGGCCGCGAGATCTTCCGGGAAGAAGCCGTAGCCGACGCGGAGCCCGGCCAGCGCGTAGATCTTCGAGAAGGTGCGGAGCACGGCGACCCGTTTCCCCTGGCGCAGGTAGTCGAGCGCGTTGGGGTATTCGGGATCGGTGACGTACTCGAAGTAGGCCTCGTCCACGATCGTGAGCACGTGGTCGGGGACGCGCCGGAAGTAGTCGTCCATGGCGCGCCGCCGGACGATCGTTCCGGTGGGATTGTCGGGGTTCGAGAAGTAGACCAGCTTGGTGCGGCTGGTGATGGCGGCCAGCATGGCGTCGGGATCGTGGAACAGGTCCCGTCCGGGCACGCGCTTCAGCGTCCCGCCCGCCACCTTCACCGCGACGGCGAACATGACGAACGCCGGGTGCGACATGATCGCCTCGTCCCCCGCGCCGAGATAGATGCGGCAGAGGACGTCGATCAGGTCGTTCGACCCCGAGCCGACCGCGATCCACTCGGGCGACACGTTCCAATGCGCGCTCAGCGCTTCGCGGAGGTAGAACGACGAGCCGTCGGGATAGCGGTTCACCCCGTGCGCCGCGGCGGCGATGGCGGCCACGGCCAGCGGCGAGGGGCCGAGCGGATTTTCGTTCGAGGCGAGCTTGACGGCGCCCGTGATGCCGAGCTCGCGCTCCAGCTCTTCGACGGGTTTTCCGGGCACGTAGGGCGTGAGGCTTCGAATCTCAGGACGGATTGGATCCATCGCTTTGAGCGTCATGGCGAAGCACTCCTTCCGGTCGTGATCCGAGGCGCAGTCTACCACCCCGATTCGGCCGCGGGGAAACTTCCGAGCACGCGGAACAGGCGCGTTCGCGCGCGCATTTCCGCGAGCGCCGGGCGGAGCGGATCGGCATCCTGATGGCCGGCGACCTCGAGCAGGAAGAGGTGCTCTCCGGGCCTCCAGCGATGCGTCCGCGATTCGATCCAGAGGAGATTCACGCCGTGGTCGGCGAGCGCGCGGAGCGCTTCGAGGAGCGCGCCCGGGGCGTTGTCGAGGGCGAGGAGGAGCGCCGTCTTGTCGCGCCCGCTCGCGGGGCCGGACGCGCGGCCGAGCACCAGGAAGCGCCGCGTGCGGCGCGGCGCGTCCTCGGCTTCGGGCTCGACCTCGGGCAGTCCCGCGAGATCGGCCACGATCGCCGGCGCGAGGCAGCAGGCGTCGGGATCGTCCGCCGCGCGCCGTCCCGCCTCCAGGCTTCCCGCCGCGGCGACCACCTCGACGCCCGGACCGAGCGCGACGCGCCACCGCTGGCAGAGGGCGAGCGCGGCCGGATGCGCGATCAGGCGCTTCGGCGTCCGCGCCCGGCCCAGCGCCTCGTAGCCGCCGCGCTCCACGAACTCCGCCGTGATCGCCGCCTCGGCGCCGAGAAGGAGATCGTAGGCGTCGAACGGCGGGTCCTCGGCGTCTCCCTCGAGCGCGAAGACGCCGTGCTCCGCCCGCTCGGAGCCGATCGCTTCGAGCAGGTGCTGGGGCGAGGCGGTGGCCGCGTAGGTCGAGGAGGCGCCGAAGCGGCGCACGGCGGCCTGATGCGCGAATCCCCCCTCGGCGCCGAGATAGGCGACGCGAAAGGCTCCCTGCGCCGCGCGCGACGCGGAGACGATCTCGCGGAAGATGGCGCGCACCCCCGAGCGCGGAAAGGCGCCCTTGGCCTCGCGCTCGATCCGCTCGAGGAGATCGCGCTCGCGCGCCGCATCGAGCGTCGCTTCCCCCGAGGCCTGCTTCAGCGCCCCGATCCGGCGCGCCAGCTCGGCCCGATCCTCGAGGAGGCGAAGGAGGTCGCGATCCAAACGGTCGATCGCGCGGCGGATCTCGTCCCGCTCGGGATCACCCATCGCGCGTCTCCCTGCCGAGCGCCGCGCGCCGCAGGGCTTCGATCTCGCGTCCCGTGAGCGGCCGGAGCGAGCCCCGGCGCTGCACGCCCAGCCGGATCGGGCCGAAGCGGGTCCGGAGGAGCCGCTCCACCTCCAGCCCCGCCCGCTTGGCGAGCACGCGCACCTCGCGCTTCTTCCCCTCGGCGAGATCGAAGCGGACGATGCCGCGGCCGCGCTCGGCTCCCTCGAGGAGGACCGCCGCGGGACGCACCGGCACCCCCTCGACGACGGCGCCTTCGCGCAGGAGGCGCACGATCGCGGGATCGGGCACGGGGCGCACCCAGACCCGGTAGCTCCGGATGAGGGCGCTTCGCGGATGCAGGAGCGCCTCGGCGAGCGCGCCGTCGGTGGTCAGGAGGAGGAGCCCCTCCGAGTCGTAGTCGAGCCGTCCCACCGGCATCATCCCGCGAGCCTCCGCGCCGAGGCGATCGAAGATGGTCGGCTTTCCCCCCTGGGAGCGGCGGCTGACGAGAAGGCCGGGCGGCTTGTGGTAGGCGGCGTAGCGCTCGGAGGCGGGAAGGCGGAGGAGCGCGCCGTCGAGAGCGACCTGGTCGCGCCCCGGGGTCACCGGCGCGCCCATGCCGTGAGGCGGGAGGCCGTTCACGGTGACGCGCCCCTCGCGGATCCACTGGTCGGCCTCGCGCCGCGATCCGCCGCCGGCGCGCGCGAGAAAGAGGTTAAGCCGCACCCTCGGGCGCGGGCTCCGCTTCCTGGTCGGCGCCCTCGGCCGCGGCCGAGGCGGGCTCGGCTTCGGGCGGGCCCGCGGAAGCGTCCTCCGCGGCGGCGTCCGCCGTCGCCTCCGGCTCCATCTCCAGCCGCTCGCGCTCCTCCAGCACGGGGCCCAGTTCCTTGAGCTCCGGCAGATCGGAGAGGTCGTTGATCCCGATGTAGGAGAGGAACTCCGTCGAGGTCGCGTAGACGAGCGGCCGGCCGACGCCCTTGGAGCGCCCCTTGATGGCGACCAGGCCGCGCTCGAGCAGCGTGTGGAGCGAGCCGCTGGAATCCACGCCGCGGATGGAATCGATCTCCACCTTGGTCACGGGCTGCTTGTAGGCGACGATGGCGAGCGTCTCCAGCCCCGCTCGCGAGAGCCGCACCTTGCGCCGCGAGCGGAGCATCCGCTCGATCCACGGCGCGCATTCCTTCTTCGACAGAAGCTGGTAGCCGCCCGCGATCTCGGCCAGGGTCACGCCCCGCTCGCTCTGCTCGTAGTCGCGCGCCATCTGCTCGAGCGCCTCGGCGACCGTGGCGGCATCGGGACCGTCGAGAACCTCGACGAGGGTCGAGAGCCCCACCGGCGCGTCGCTCGCAAAGAGGAGGGACTCCAGAATTTGCTTCGTGGTGGTCATCGCGCTCCCTCCCCGTCATCGGTCATCGGTAACTCGGACGCCGGGTCCTCGGCCGGCTGGCCGGCGCCCTCGCCGGGCGCGGACTCGTCCATCGCGTCCTCCGGAGGCGCCTCGCCGCGCCACTCGACCCAGATCGGACCGAACAGCTCTTCCTGGGCGACGTGCACGTTCCCCGCTTTCAGCATCTCGAGAAGCCCGAGGAACGCCGTGATCTTCTCGATCCGGCTCACGAACGGCTCGAGCAGCTCCTCGAACAGCATGCGCGGGCGCTCGCGAAGATTGTTCGCGAGGAGCGCGATCGCCTCTTCCAGGCGGATCGGCTCGGCGACGATCGTGTGGACCGGCACCGGCGCCTGGCGCGAGAGCACCCCCTTCAGCGCGTCGAGAAGGCGGAAGAGGCTGACCGGCAGGAGCTCGCTCGCCTCCGGGTCCTCGAGCTGCGCCGGGGCGCCGCGGTCGAAGCGCAGGCGGCGGTCTCCCTCCAGGCGCTCCAGCTCCTTCGAGGCGTCCTTGAAGCGGCGGTACTCGAGGAGCTGGCGCACCAGCCCTTCGCGCGGATCCTCTTCCTCTTCCTCGGCGGTGATCGGCGGCGGCAGGAGCATGCGCGCCTTGATGCGCATGAGGGTCGCCGCCATGACCAGGAACTCCCCGGCGACCTCCAGGTCCAGCTCGCGCATCAGCTCCAGCGTCTCCAAGTACTGGCGCGTGATCTTCGCGATCGGGATGTCGGTGATCTCGATCTCGTTCTGCTGGATGAGATGGAGCAGGAGGTCGAGCGGACCCTCGAACGCGGGAACGTGCACGCGGATGCCCGTCTCGGTCGCCGGCTGGCTCTCGGTCGCCGGCTGCGTCGTCGTCACGTCCCCGCGCTCTTCGGTCATCCGATCTTCATCGCCTCGCGCACCTCGCGCATCGTTTCCTGGGCCACCGCGCGCGCCCTCGCCTCGCCGTGGCGCAGCGCCTCGACCACCCGCTCGGGGTGGGCCTCCAGCTCTCTCCGGCGCTCGCGGATCGGGGCGAGCTGCTCGGCGAGGATGGAGGAGAGGTCCCGCTTGTCGGCCACGCATCCCAGGCGCCCCTCCCGGCACGCCAGGTCGATCCCGGGAGCGTTCGCCGCGTTGAAGGCGCGATGATACGCGAAGACGACGCATCCGTCCGGGTTTCCCGGATCGGTCAGCCGGATCTTCTTCGGATCGGTGTAGGCGGTCTTCACCTTGGACGCGATCTCCTCGGGCGTGTCGGAGAGGAGGATCGTATTGCCGAGCGACTTGCTCATCCGCCGCCCGTCCAGCCCCGGCACGCGCGCGAAGCGGGTCAGCTTGGGCTCGGGCACCGGAAACACCTCGCCGTAGAGGGAGTTGAACTTCCTCGCGATCTCCCGCGTCACCTCGACGTGGGGCACCTGGTCCTCGCCGACCGGAACCAGGTTCGCCTTGTAGAGCAGGATGTCCGCCGCCTGCAGCACCGGATAGCCCAGGTGCCCGTAGGAGATCCGGTCCTCCAGCTCCAGGTCGCGCGCCTGGTCCTTCACCGTGGGGTTCCGTTCCAGGCGGCTGGTCGTGACCAGCATCGAGAACAAGAGGTGCAGCTCCGCGTGCTCCTTCACCCGCGACTGCACGAACACCGGGCTCGTCTCGGGATCGATTCCCGCGGCCAGCCAGTCGGCCACCATCTCCAGCGTGTTCGGAAGGATCTGGTCGGTGTGCTCGTAGTCGGTGGTGAGCGCGTGCCAGTCGGCAACCATGTGGAAGTTCTCGCTGGAGTCCTGGAGCGCCACCCAGTTCTGGAGCGCGCCGAGGTAGTTCCCCAGGTGCAGCCTCCCGGTCGGCCGCATGCCGCTCAGGATGCGCGGGCGCTTCGGCGCGGCGCTCATCCGACGAGCCCTCCGGTGAAGAGGCGGGTCAGGACCGCGACCACCGGCAGGATCAGCATGCCGATGATCGAAATGCGCGTCAGGTTGCCGATCAGGATCAGCCCGAGGAGCAGCATGGGGCCGATCGGCTCGAGCGCGCGGTAGCGCTCGGCCGCGCGCGCGGGCAGGAGCCCGGTCAGGATGCGCGAGCCGTCCAGGGGAAAGATCGGGATCAAGTTGAAGACCGCCAGCATGAGGTTGAGATAGACGCTGTACCGGACCATGTCCACGAGGGCCGCGCCCATGATGGTCTGGGAGAGATACGCGTTTCCGTCCACCGCGCGCAAGAGCGTTCCGAAGAGGGCGGCGAGAACGACGTTCGACGCGGGGCCCGCGAGGGCGATCCACATCATGTCGCGCCGGGGGTGCGCCAGGTAGCGGGCGTCCACCGGAACCGGCTTGGCCCATCCGAAGCCGGCGATGAGGAGCAGGATGGTGCCGATCGGATCGAGGTGCGCGAGCGGGTTCAGCGTGAGCCGGCCGAGCAGCCTCGCGGTGGGATCGCCCATCCGCGACGCAACGTAGGCGTGGCTGAATTCATGGACGGTGAGCGCGAAGAGAATGGGCGGAATGAGCAGCAGCATCCCCGCGACGCCGTCCACCCGGTCCTCCCTGCCCCTGCGCCCGAAACGAGCCTAGGGCTGTCCCTCGCGTCCGGAGGGTTTCAGCGACACTTCCGCCGAGTGCGTGAACCAGCGCGCGGCGGCATCCCGAACGTCCTCGGGCTTCAGCTGCAGGAGCGCGGTCTCGAACTGGCGGGGGAACTCGGTGGTGACGCCCTGGACCTCCCACCGGGAGAGGTTGCGCGCCCGGATCACCGGCTCGTTCTGCTTCCAGAAGAACCCGTTCTGCACGCGCTTCACCTGGACGCCCCACTCGCCCTTGTCGAAGGGCGTGGTCTTGATCTGCTCGAAGACGGCGGCGACCGTGTCGCGCGCCGCCGCATAGTTCTCCGGCTTGGCGGCGAGATGGACCGCCACGCTCGAGCGATGCGGATAGCTCGGATACATCACGCCGACGGCGGCGGCCTGCTCCCGCTGCGGCATCCAGAACGTGATCGGCGAGCGGTCGGCCGAGCGCAGGTAGGAGTCGATCACCATGAACGCCGGGTAGTCGCGGTCGGCATAGCCGGGAGCCGGATAGCCGTAGACCAGCGAGCGCGCCAGGATCGGGCGCTCGGCCGTGATCACGGTGTCGGCGGCAGGTCCGTGCGGCATCACCGACGGCGGCGCCGGAGGCGGGCCGGCAGGTGCGGCGGCGAAGAGCTTCTCGAGCTGCGCCATCGTCTTCTTGGCGTCGACGTTCCCCACGACCGACACGGCCATGTTCCCGCCGACGAAGAGCTTCTTGTAGAGCGCGAGGACGTCGGAGCGCCGCGTTTCGGATAGCGACTGCACGCTGCCGTGCGGCGGGCGCGCGAGCGGGCTCCCCTGGTACATCGCTCCGAGGAAGTAGGTGTAGGTCGCGAGGAGCGGGTTCTCGACGTCGTCGGCGGCGCGCGCCAGGAAGTAGCTCCTCGAGTTCTCGACCGCGGTGTCGGGGAAGGACGGCGAAAGAACGATCTGCGCGAGGAGATCGACCGCGTTGGTAGCACCCTCGCGAAGGGTCTGGAAGCCGACCTGGCCGTAGTCGGCGCTCGCGCCCGATTCCAGAGTGACCTTGTCGGCGAGGAGGCGGAGCTGCAGCTCGGCCGGGGGCAGCTTCTTCGTCCCCGACGTGAGCGCGCGCATCAGCACCTGCGAGAGGCCGGCCGTCTGGTCATCCTCGTACATCGTCCCCATGCGCAACGCCACCATGCCCGCCACGTCCGCGCTGGTCCGCTGCTCCTGGACCATGAGCACGACGCCGTTCTTGAGGACCTTGCGGAAGATCGGGGTGCCGGGGTCGTACATCGCGACGCGGGGCCGCTCGGGCAGCACCGGCATGACCCGCTCGTGAAACTCCTCGGCGGGCTGGCTGGAGTCGGGGGTGGCCGAGGCGGTGTCGGAAGGCGCGGCCGGCGAGGCCTGGGCGGTGGTCGGGTCCGCTTGGGCGAGGACGCACGCGCCTGGTGCCGGCCCGGCGGAGGCCGTGGAGACCGGCATGGCCAGGGTGATCATCAGGGCCGCGACAAGGCCGGAAACAGCCACGACGCAGCCTGAGGCGACCCGCGAAAGTCGTTTGGGCAAAAGAAGATTCGAGATCAGGGACATTTTCCCGAGAATAGCAGACCCACCGCGCTCCGTCAACGCGGCGGGCGATGTGCACGCCGTGTGTACCTTGCAAACACCGCCCCCGAGGACATTTCGCCCGTTAAGTTCGCCCGCGCCGAGGCCGATTTTTCAGATGAGGCCGGGGGGCCTTTACGAGAGGAAGGCGAAATGGGACGTCTCGGCATGGACCGCGCGCGTCTTCGCCGCGGAAATTGCGTCCTGGCCGCCGGCATGGCGATCAGCCTGCTGGCCGCGATGCCGCGGATCGCTCCCGCCGCCTCGGCGCCCGCTTCCCCCGCCTTCCCCACGCTCGCCAACGCCGCCGGTGTTCCCAAGGCCGCGCTCGATCAATTCCGGGGGATCTGCTCCGACCTGGAGACCGCCCGCGCCCGCCTTGCGAACGGGCGCCTGGACGAGTCCGCGTTCGCCGACACGCTGCTCGCGCTGTTCTCGCGGGCCGACACCCTCGCCCAGACCCTCGCCGCCGGCGCCCGCGGCAATCCGGCGTGGATCACGCTCCAGCGCGGGGTGGGCTACCTGATCGAATCGCTCCGGGACAACTGGGTCGGGATCGCCGCCAAGAACGGGATGAGCTTCGCCGAGGCGGACACCGCGCTGAAAGCGGCCGTCGCCTGGCGGACCGACGTGGCGGAGGCCTCGACGCCCTGACGTCGCAATCCTCTGAGCCGAGACCGCCGAACCGCTAGGGACCCGCCACGAAGTAGTAGTTCCGCCCCTCGTCGAACTGATCCGTGAAGCCACCCCGCGACAGCGGCCCTTTTCCTTCCAGCCAATCCCCGAGGAGCGACACCTTGAGTCCGATCGCGTCCGCGAGCAGATCGTAGATCGCCTCGGGCCGGGCCTCGAAGTAGTCCGCGCCGCCGATTCCCGACTCGAAGACGATCACGGGGCGCCAGCGCCGGAGTAGCTCGACCCCGCCCTGCAAGAGCCCGAGCTCCCCCCCTTCCACGTCGATCTTCACGAAGCCGATGGGAAGCTCGCGCGGCACGACGCGGTCCAGCGTCTCCATGGGAACACGGATCTCCTCGGTGGGCTCTCCCCCCCAGTACTTCGGACGAGGCCGCAAACCGCTCAGGGCGGGATGGGCGATCGCGCGATGGAACGGGACCTCTCCCGGCCGATCGCCCAGGGCATAGGGGAGCACACGGACATCGGGAAAGGCCGCCTCGAGCTTCCGGAATTTTTCGGGATTGGGCTCGAACGCGAGATGGCGGCCACGCGGCGCGAGCCGGCAGAGGTGCCGCAGCATGCCCCCCTCGAACGCCCCGGCGTCGATCGCGTTGGCGGCGGGCGTGAGGACGCGCCGCATGATCGCGATCGTCTGCGCGTCGTAGAGATGGCTCTTGTTTCCGGTGATCGCGGCGTACAGCCGCTTGGCGGGCGCCTCCCACCGGGTCCCGACGATCGCGCGGCCGGCTTGTCGGATCATGGGATTTGCGTGGCCCTCCGCCCGGGTCTTCCGCTGTTGTCGTTCTTGGAGCTACAGGAAGGGGCGAAAGGTGCCGACAGCATTTGGTGCCGGAAGGCTTGCGAGCGAACAAAGTAAGATGGTGGAGCTGGCGGGGTTCGAACCCGCTACCTCTTGACTGCCAGTCAAGCGCTCTCCCAACTGAGCTACAGCCCCATCCTGTCGCAGCGGAACGAGAGTACCCTTGGCTCCGGAGCCCGTCAACGACCATGGACTGGAACTTCCGCCCCCCGGTGCCGCCCTTGACCCCGCGCTTCCCTGCGGCGAGTATGCGCCCGTGCCTCCGCTGACCGGCCATCGCTACCACTTCAGCGGCGTCGGCGGGAGCGGCATGGCCCCTCTCGCGATGCTCACCGTCGCCCTGGGCGCCGACGTGACCGGCTCCGACCGGAATCACGACCGGGGCGTCGCGATGCACGTGTTCGAGGACCTGCGGCGCTCCGGCGTCCACCTCCTTCCCCAGGACGGCTCGGGGGTGACCGAGGGGCTGACCGCCCTGGTCCATTCCACGGCCGTCGAGACCTCCAATCCCGATTTCGCGCGAGCGCAGGCGCTGGACATCGCCTGCGTCCGGCGCGGCTCCTTCCTCGCGCGCCTCGCCGCTTCACGGCGCGCCGTGGCGATCGCCGGGACGAGCGGCAAGTCCACGGTGACCGCGATGACCGCGCACATCCTGGTCGCCGCCGGCTTCGACCCCAGCTTCCTCGGGGGCGGCGCGGCCGCCGGCCTCGCGGGCGCCACGCCCCCGGGCGGCCTGCGTGTCGGAGGCTCGGATTGGTTCGTGGTCGAGACCGACGAGAGCGACGGCAGCGTCGCGGAGTTCGCTCCGGCCGTCGCCGTGCTCACAAACCTGAGCCGCGACCACAAGGAGATCGAGGAAACGGCCCGCAATTTCGAATCGCTCCTGGCCGGAACGCGGGAGCGCGCCGTGATCCACGTGAGCGATCCCGAGCTGGCGCACGTCCGCGTCCCGGAGGGTCTGGACGTCCTCCGCGTGGCGATGCCTGGCGCGACGTGGGCCGAGCCCGCGCTCCGCGCGAGCGCGATCGAGCTCACCCCCGACGGCGTCCGCTTCGCGATCAACGGCGTTGGGGTGCGCGTGCCCTTCCCCGGCATCCTCACTGTCGAGAACGCGCTCCTCGCCTGCGGCGCGGCCGTGGCCTCCGGGGTGCTGCTCGAGACCGCCGCACCGGCGCTCGCCACCTTCGGCGGGGTGCGCCGCCGGCTGGAGCGGATCGGCGGCCATCACGGTGTCGACGTCTTCGACGACTTCGCGCACAACCCCGTGAAGATCCGGGCCGCGCTGCGCGCGCTCCGCCCCGCGGGGTCGCTTCGCGTTTACTACCAGCCCCACGGCTACGGCCCCACGCGCTTTTTCGCCGAGGAGATGACCGAGGCGTTCCGCGACGAGCTCCGCTCGGGCGACCGCCTGTACCTGGCGCCGATCTACGACGCCGGGGGCACGGCCGACCGCTCGATCCGCTCCGAGGATCTCGTCCGCAGCATGGGCGACCGCGGGGTTCCCGTGGTCCTCGCCCCCACGCGGGACGAGGCGTCGCGGGCCATGACCGAGGAGCTCCGGCCCGGCGACCGGCTCCTGGTCATGGGCGCCCGCGACGACACCCTTCCCGCCTTCGCCCGGTCGGTCTACGCCGCGCTAGTCACGCGCGACGACGCGCCGGCCGCACAGCGCGAACGCGCCTAGTCCCGCCAGCCAGAGCGATCCCGACCCGGGCTCGGGCAGCGAGATCGGATCGGGAGGCGGAGGCGCTGTCTCGCCGGCCTCGCTGAAGCTGCCGGTCCACGCGCCGCACGTCACGCTGATCCCCCCGAACGAGAAGGTGGGGATGTCGAACCCGAACCCGAGGCGCGCTCCCTCGGTCATCCGCTGGAACGCCGAGATCCGCACGAAATCGGGGATGTCGATCCACTGGCCGGGCGCCAGGTGCACGTTGGCGAGGTAGGCGGCGAGGTCCGCGCCTGAGGCGCCGGTGAGCCCGATCCAGTTGTCGGCGACGCCGGTCAAGGCGCCGCCGCCCCCGCCGTTCGATCCCGACGCGGGCGAGCTGACCGCGTAGACGGAGTCGGTCAGGTCGATCACCGTCCGGCTCACGGCTCCCTCCGCTCCCGCGGCTCCCGATTTACCCGCGGCGCCCCCCGCGCCGACGTTCAGCTTGGACGAATAGCCCGTGATCCCGTTCACCCCGGTGAGCACGGAGACGCCGGGCAGGACGTCGGGGAACGCGATCTCCTGGTCGGAGGTGTTCTGGACGCGCACGGTCAAGCCCAGCGCGCCCGAGGGGTCGAAGAGAAGCGGCGCGCCGAGCTGGGTGAGCGTGGTGCCGCTGAGCGACTCCTGCGCGAGGGGATCCGCGACCGTGGTCGATCCGTCCGTCGCGGTCGCGCCACCGACCAGCGTGAGCGAGATCAACCCGGCCGCGGCCGATCCGGGTCCGAGCAGGAATGCGACGGCAAGAAACGGGAACAGCAGACGACGATGGGACACGGCAGGCCTCCGGGAATGGGTGGTGTCGGGAACCGGGGCCTACTGCGAGAGGCGTGCCGCGATCGAGCGAGCCGGAGCCGCGCGCGCGGCGGCGCGTGCGGGCGCGACAAAAGGGCTCCGCGCCGCTTCCATGGCACGGAGCCCAAAATCACGAAACGTCAACGCGCGGTAACGCGCGCGCCGACGATCGGCGACGTCAGCCGACCAGCTCGGCGATCGATTTCCCCTGCAGGAAGAGCCCCAGGTAATCCCGCCCGCCGGCCTTGGAGTCGGTGCCGCTCATGTTGAAGCCGCCGAAGGGGTGGACGCCGACCAAGGCACCCGTGCACTTCCGGTTGATGTAGAGGTTCCCGACGTGCAGGCGGCGCTTGGCCTCCACGACCTTGGCGCGGTCGCGCGAGTAGTAGGCGCCGGTCAGGCCGTAGATCGTTCCGTTGGCGATGGCGATCTCCTCCTCGAACGACGCGGCGGGGATGACCGCGAGCACCGGCCCGAAGATTTCCTCCTGGGCGATGCGGGCCTCGGGGCGGACGTCGGTGAAGACGGTGGGCTTGATGAAGTATCCGGGGCCCGAGTGCTTGCCCCCTCCGTTCAGCGTCTTCCCTTCCTTCTTCCCGACCTCGATGTAATCGAGGATCGTCTTCTCGGCGCGCGCGCTCACGACGGGGCCGAGGTAGTTCTCCCGGCTGGTCGTGGGGCCGACCGTGATCGCGTCGACGCGCGCCTTCAGGCGCTGCACGAATTCGTCATAGAAGGAACGATGGATGATCGCCCGCGAGCAGGCGGAGCACTTCTGCCCCTGGAAGCCGAACGCTCCCGCGGCCACGCCGGCGGCGGCCGCATCCAGATCCGCCCCCTCGTCCACGATCGTGAAATCCTTGCCGCCCATCTCCAGCACCATCCGCTTGAGCCAGATCTGTCCCGCCGGCACGCGCGCCGCGCGCTCGTGGATGCGGATGCCGACCTCTTTCGAGCCGGTGAAGGCGATGAAGCGGACGCGCGGGTGCTCGACGAGGGCGTCGCCCATCGCGCCGCCGGGTCCCGGCAGGAAGTTCACGACGCCGGGGGGCACGCCCGCCTCCTCGAGGATCTCGAAGAGCTTCCAGGCGATGAAGGGCGCGTCGCTCGAGGGCTTGAGCACCACGGTGTTCCCCGTGACGACCGCGGCCACCGTCATTCCCGTCGTGATCGCGAGCGGGAAGTTCCAGGGCGGGATCACCGCCCCCACGCCGAGCGGGATGTAGAGGAATTCGTTCGCCTCGCCGGGATAGGCGGTGACCGGCTGCTCGCCGCCCCAGCGCAGCATCTCGCGGGCGTAGAAGTCGCAGAAGTCGATCGCTTCGGCCGTGTCGCCGTCCGCCTCCGCCCAGCTCTTTCCGACCTCGTAGATCATCGCGGCCGACAGCTCGTTCCGGCGCCGCCGCATGATTCCCGCCACGCGGAGCAGCACGTTGGCGCGCTCGGCCGGAGGCACCCAGCGCCAGGACTCGAACGCGCGCTCGGCGGCCTCGACCGCCTGGTTCACATGGTCGGCCGTGGCCTTGGCGAAGTTGCCGACGCACTGGGAAGGGTCGGCAGGATTGACGCTCTGGAACGTGTCGCTCGACTCGATCCGTCGACCGCCGATCACGAGGGGGTGGGTCTTGCCGAGCTGGCCCCGGATGGTCTCGAGGCCGCACTGCATGCCCTTCTCGTTCTCGGGGCGCGAGAAATCGAGGAGCGCCGCGTTCTGGAATTCGGGAAGCATGACGGCTCCTTTAGCATTCAGGTGGTTGGGGGATATACTGCGGCGCCCATGATATCCGCTCTCGCCACGGCTGTCATCCCGGCCCTCCTCCTGCCCTGGACGCTGTTCCTGGCGCCCATGCCGATCCTCTTCGCGGTGCTCCCCGTCATTCCGGTCGCGATCGTCTACGTTCGCGCCATCGCCGCGCGCGACGCCGGGCGCGCCGTCACCCTGGCGCTCGCCTGGGCGGCGGCCTTCAGCGTCTCCACCATCGCCGCGGCCACCGCGCGGCCGGACGCGGCCGTTCACGGGATCTGGCATGCGGGGGAATTCCGGGACGAGATGGTGCGCTGGATCGCGACCGGGGTGGGCCCGGAGGGGGACATCCGGCTCTTCCTTCCCCGCGTGCTCCTCGAGTTCGCGCTCGTGCTCGCGCTCTCGGCCGCGACCGCGGGCGTGGCGGGGCTCCTCCTGGGGGCGGCACTCC
Source organism: Candidatus Binatia bacterium (assembly GCA_035631035.1). Lineage (NCBI taxonomy): Bacteria > Candidatus Binatota > Binatia (SeqCode) > Binatia bacterium. The sequence continues at coordinate 56,710 of DASQJL010000072.1, forward strand.
TCGGGTACATGAACGGCTACGTGGGGTGGGTGGCCTCGAACGCCGATGCGCGGGTGGGGCCGCTCGCCGCCGCGCTCATCGCCTGGCCCCCCTGGTCGGCCGCCCGCGTCGTCGCGTTCGTCTGCGCCGGCACCGCCGCCGCGCTCTGGGGCTATCCGCGTCTCCTGGCGCGCGGCGCGCCGAGGGGCCGGTGGGTCCGGCTCCTGATCGTGGCCGTCCTGCTGCTCGGCCTCGATATCTTTCTCAAGTGGTGGCTCGCGCCGATCTGGCGCGACTGGCTTCGCTCGATCCTGGGCGCGAGCGCCGGAATCGAAGCGGGCGGGAGCGCGTGACGCTGGCGCGTCCGGCTCCCGCCCCAGGCCGCGGGGTCGCGGCCTCGTGCTGTCGGGTTACTTCAAGATCGTGACCGGGCTCACGTCCTTCGTGTACGGCGTCTGGGCCTGGACGTAGTAGCGACCCGACGCGAGCGTCTTGCCGCGATCGTCCTTGCCGTCGAACCGGACCAGGTGCGTCCCGGCCGGCACGTTCGACTCGTCCATCAGGAGCCGCACCATCCGGCCGCGGGCGTCGAAGACCCGGATGGTGAGCCCGCCGTCCTGCGGCGTCAGCACGGTCACGACCGCTTCGGGGTTCAGCGGGTTCGGGCCCAGCTTCTTGATCATGCCGCGCTCCGGCACCACCGACGTGCTGACGTGGGCCGTGACGGCGGTTCCGCTCCGCAGCGTCGCATGCAGCGTCATGTCCGCCGCGACCTCCGTGGTCAGGTTGGCGAAGAGCGCGCGCAGGTCGTCCTTCGCGAAGTCCATGCGCAGCTCCAGGGCGCCGTTTCCGTCCCGGTCGTGCGTGCCGTCCACGCTCTCGGCCAGGGGGGCGATCGCCTCGACGGTTCCCGATCCCGTCCACGCCGTGAGGCGCACGGAGGCCGGGTCGACGTCGGCGAGCGCGAAGCCGGAGACCGGCTCCAGGTAGACGCGCTCGCGGGGCTTGCCGATGTTGAGCCGGATCGGGTCCGCCTCGGACCAGGCGCGCGCCACCGGCCCGGTCTCGACATGCGTCACCGTGACCGTCACGACGACGTCCCGCGTCAGGCCGGGATCCGCCCAGTCGGCGGCGGTCAGCGTGACGTGATACGTCCCCGCGCCGTTTACGGCCGCGGTCAGGGTCAGGTTGCCCGTGCCGTCGCCGGCGTCGGTCAACGACGTCTGCAGCGCCGCGCCGGCGTCCGAGCTCTTGAGCCGCAAGTTCGGAGCGCCGGGAGTGCACGACTCGTCCGGGTCGCTGGCGCTCACGGCGACGGCCGTGACGGCTCCTTCACCGAGCGAAGCCGAGTACGAGGGCTGGTCCCACGCGGGGGCGCGGTTCGTGTTCGTGACGGTGATCGTGAAGTTCTCCCAATCCAGCGCCGTGCCGTCCCAGACCGAGATCGTCGCCGAGTAGCTGCCCGACTGGCAGTAGCCCGGGGAGAGGTCGAGCGAGGCCGTCAGGGAGCCCGGCCCGCTGCTCACCGGCGTCAGCGTCGCGAAGCTCGGAAGCGTGACGCTCCACGTGAGGTTGTTCCCGTCCGGGTCGGTGGCCGAGACGGACACGTGGCGCACCTGGCCCTCCGCGACGGTCTGGGTCCCGATCGCGCTCAACACGGGCGGGCGGTTCGCCACCTGGCTCGCCGTGACCGTCACGCTGAACGACTGCTCCACGGTGGCCTGTCCATCGGAGAGCCGGACCGTGATCGACGTCGTTCCGAGCGGGGTGGACAGGGACGGCGCGAGCGTGATGTTGCCCGAGCCGGCGCCGTAGTCGCTCAGCGTCGCGTACGACGGAAGCGGGCCGCTCGAGAAGGTGATCGCATCGCCGTCCGGGTCATAGCCGGTCAGCGACACGAACTGCGTGGTCCCCTGCTCTACGGTGCGGTCGCCGATCGCGAACAGCACCGGCGCCGTGTTGGCGTTCGTCACCTCGATCGAGACCGAGCCCTGGTCGGTCCCGCCGAAATCGTCGTCGGCCAGAAAGGAGACGAGATAGCTCCCCGCCTGGTCGGTGTTGGGCGTCCAGTCGAACGTGCCGGTGTTGTTGAAATGGTCGGTGAAGGTCGCCCCCGTCGGCAGGTTCGCCGCGGAGAGGAACACCGACTGGCCGTCGGGATCGGTGGCGCTCACGTTGAACGTGAGATCCGTCCCCTCGGACACGGTCTGCGGACCGGGCAGGGAAAGAACCGGAGGCGCCGCGGCGGCCGGCGCGCTCGTGAAGAGCCCGCCCGCCACGAACAGCGCGGCGACCGTCGAGTGCAAGAAACCGGCGAAGCGGCGCATACGAACCCCCAGTCATTCGGATGAAACGGAACATCGCGCCCCATCCGTGGGGTCCGCTCAACTCCCGTCAAGTGATGGTTCGGTCTGGAGGATGCATAGCGTGGGCCACCGCCGGAAGAACGTGTGGGAACGCGGTAAGACCGCTACTTACCTCGGGGTTGGCGTCCGACGTCGGGTCGCGGAGAATTGCGTTCCGCGTGGCTCGATCCGACCGGCACAGCCACATGCGGCCCGATCGGGCCACCATTGACGTGGAACCGCGAACGGCCTCCCGCCATACTAAAGGGAGACAACGCCGTTCCGATTCCCATCCCATCCCAGGAGGCAGCAACGTGGCGAGAGCGAACCCCAAGCGTCAGGCCCCGAAGAAAGGCGAAACGCTTCAGGACTGGATCAAGACCCTGGTGATCGTCCTGGCCGTGGTCATCACCTTCCGCGGCGTGGTGGCGCAGGCCTATCAGATTCCGACCGGCTCGATGGAGCGGACCCTCCTGATCGGCGACTACCTCTACATCAACAAGATGCTCTACGGCTCCGAGATCGACATCGGCTTCAAGGGGCATCGCTATTTCTACCATCGCTTCCCCGCGTTCCGGCAGCCGCAGCCGGGCGACATCATCGTCTTCCGGTATCCCGTCAACCCGCAGCAGGATTTCATCAAGCGCTGCGTGGCGGTCGGGGGCCAGACGGTGGAGGTCCGCGACAAGGTCCTGTACGTGGATGGAAAGCGGCAGAACGAGCCCTACGCCGTCCACGACGACCCTCGGGACTTCCCCAAGGAGATCACGGTGCGGGACAACTTCGGTCCGCTGAAGGTCCCGCCCCACTGCCTCTTCATGATGGGCGACAACCGCGACAACAGCCTCGACAGCCGCTTCTGGGGCCCCCTGCCGGAGAACATGGTCAAGGGAAAGGCGATGTTCACCTACTTCTCGTGGGATCCCAGCGAGCACATGGTGCGCTTCAATCGGATGTTCCGGGGGATCAGCTGAGGGAGGCGGATCCCCGCCGAACGCCGGAAAACGGAGGAACGGTTTCATGACCCAATCCCAGGTCTTGAAGAGGCTCCAGCGAACCCACTGGAGGAGCCTCGAGCGCCTCACCAAGAAGGCGTACCAGGCCGGCTTCGAGGCCGGGCTCGCCCGCGCGCGCGGCGGATCGCGCCGGGGCCGCACCATCCGCGCCGACGCCACCGTCGAGGGTCTCCTGCGGCGCATCGACCGCCACTTCGGGCTGGATCGCTATGGATTCGAGGTGCGCGTGGTGCACCCCGGATCGGGCCGGCGGGTCCCCGCGCGGGACCCCCTTTCCCACCACATCGCCTCGAACGGCGCCTGAGTTTCCTGCGGCGCCGCTCGGGCGCCGCCGCTAACCCGCTCCGCCGCCTCCGCTTCCCCGCAGCACGCTTTGCCGCACCTGCGCCACAGTCCTGCCATGGGTCCAGGCGTCTTACTGCATAGACACGAGCAGGGGCTCGCGTCGGGGATGGTCCGGGCAACGACGTCCGGCGCCCTCGAAGACCCCGAATGGGGCTGGACCCCAGAGGAACGAACGATGAACCGACGTAACGTGGTGCGTCTCGCGCTTGCCGCGGCGCTCTTTGGGGCCGCGATCCCCGGTGCTGCTCTCGCGCAGTTCGTCGACGCGCAGGCGAAGTACTGGACCCCGAAGGCCCAGGTCCAGGTGCAGGTGCAGTCGCAGCGGTTCGGCCGATTCCATCGCGACATGTTCGAGGGCCGTTGGGTGGCCCAGGATCGAAATGACGCGGACTTCCGCGGTGAACACGGCAACGGCTTCGGTGGACGTGGCAACGGCTTCGGCGGAGGTTTCGGCGGCGGGCGGATGATGGCCCTGCCGAACTTCCTGAACATCGACCAGGGACGCCGGACGATCAGCGTCGCCGACGGACAGAACAACGTTCTTCAGCTCATCGTGATCGACAACGGCTTCCACGGGATGCAGCAGCGCGGAGCGACGCTCCTCCAGGGCGACCTGAACGGCAACCGGCTCGTCGCGACCGGATCGGCGGGTCCGTGGGGCGGACGGCAGATCCGCCAGGTCATGACGCTCCGGAATCACGGCAACACGCTCGTGGTCCGCACGCAGATGCAGCGCGGCAACTCGGGGCGGATGGTGGAGGTGGAGAAGGTGTACGACAGGGCCTAACGCCCGAAGCCGGCCGGGGATGAACGGCACCGCCACGGTCAGGCTCAAACCGAAAACGGCTACAACGGACTGGAGCGCCGCTCCCTCGCGGGGCGGCGCTTCCTTTCCCCCCTCGGTGGGTTCGGGGACCGGGCCCCTCCGTACGGCGCCGCGCCTGAAGGAGGCTAAGGTCCGGCCCCGACCTGCCGATACTCCGAGGGGTCGAATCGTCCGCTCTCGCGGAGGGGAACGATGAACTGGAAGCTCGGATTGACGCGGGTCTACTACGTGCTCTGGGTGCTCTGGGCGCTCGCCTGGATCTACTGGAGCGCGCTCAATCTGGTGCACTACGGCCGGTCGTACCAGGCGGTCCCGAGCGCCGAGGCGGCGACGTCGGGATTCATCCAGCCCTCCGGCCCCGAGCGCGGCCAGATCACGACGCGCTCCGTCGCGAAGGGCCTCGTGGGCGGCTCGATCGTCTTCGAGCCGACCGGCGAGCCGCGCTGGTACTTCATGCCCCGCCCCTCGACCGGTCAGCTCCTGATGCTCTCGATGATCGGCGCCGCGTTTCCCGGGGCCTTGCTGTTGGCCGGCCGCTGGATCGTCACCGGCTTCCGGAGAGAGCCCGCCTAGCGGCGCGCGACAACGACCGACGGCGCGTTCCTGAGAAAGCGGACGGTGCCCGCGTCGGCGCCTCGCGTGATCAGGTCCACGCGACCGTCGCCGTCCACATCGCCCGCAGCGATATCCACGATCTGGTCGCCCGCGGAGACCGGATCCCCCGCCACGAGCCCTCCGGCCCCGTTTCCAAGAAGGATCGACAGCGCGGTCGCCGGATAGGGACAGGTCGCGAGATCCGGCTTCCCATCGCCGTTCAGATCCGCGGGCGCGCTGAAACTGCCCGGATTCGAACCAGGCACCATCGCTTCCCCTCCGAGTGAGACGGACTGCCATGCCAAGCTCCCGACCCCCGGCATCGCCGAGAGATGCAGCACCACCACCTCACGGTCTCCGTCTCCATCCAGATCCACGAGGGACACGTCCGTGGGCTGCGTCGCGAGGGTCTTCGTGATGCCGGAGCGGAAGGTGCCGTCACCACGGCCGAGCGACACGGTGACGGAGAAGTCGAACAGTCCGCGGGCCGCCAGGTCGGCCTTGCCGTCGCCGTTCACGTCGCCGATCTCCGGGAGCCCCAGCAGCGATCCGACCGGCGTCACACCATCATGGCGAATGACCGTTCCGCTGTAATGGGGGAGATAGAAATCGAAGACGACG